>JBJKSL010000431.1:0-3508 GCA_046704145.1 Phycisphaerae bacterium | reverse complement strand
GTCGGCCACTGCGAAGGTTTTGGGGGCTACCGCAGGGGCCTCGACGTCGTGGCCACTTGCGGCCAGGTATCTCTCCACGTCGCTGCGGCGGATTCGTCCCTCGCTCGCGGGTACCTGGGAGAGATCGATGCCCGCACGACGCGCGAGTTCGATTGCTCCGGCCGAGGCCTCGACGACCGCGGTGGTTGCGGGGTGAGCCGGTCGCGAATCGTGCCGCAGCATCGACAGGTAGGAGTCGATCACCTCTGCCGAAGGGCCGATGTAGGCCACGATGGCGTTGATTTTGACGACATCACCGACCTTGGCTGCGTGCCGCACAATGCCGGTGGCCGGGCTCGGCAGGTCGCCCACCGACTTGCTGGTCTCAATTTCGCAGAGTGGCTCGCCTTCCGTTGCTCGGCTGCCGTCGTCGACCTTCCAGCCGGCGATGGTCACTTCCTCATCGTTGGCATTGACCTGCGGCATTCGAACCGCAATCACCGCTCCGGTTTCTGCACTCATGACGTGATCTCCCGAGAGCCCTCGCCGTTTCGCGTCCGGCGATCTGCCTATCGCAGCGTGCGGCTCGGCCCTCTACTTCGCTCCCTTGCGGGCCAGGGCGTCCGAGATGGCTGCGACGCTGCCCAGCGCGGCAATCTCATTGTTGGCGAACTGCACGCCGAAGGTCTTTTCGAGTTCCAAGACCAGCGATAGATGCGCCACCGAGGTCCAGCCGGGGACATCCGCAGCCGTCGCGGACTCGCTGATGCTTGCGGCCGCGGCCTCATCGAGCTTCAGAGCGCCGGCCATGCACGTACGTATGCGTTCAAAGATAGGTTGGCTCATGCGGGCGGAGTATACCGGAGAGCGCCCTCGCTGATAACCGACATGTGCGCAAAAAAAGAGGAACACAGAGTCACCCAGCACGGGCTTGAGGCTATCGAGTCCGTGTTTCAACGATGGTGATCCGTGTCCACTCTTTGCTGGGTATTGTTGCGGCCGGCCTACGCCCTATTGGCATTGGCTCAGCCGATGCTGCCGATGCCGCTCTGGCGTTCGGAAGCCTTGCTCACGGGTGCGGCCTGGGGTGCGGGCCCCATGTCTGTGGAAACAGCGCGTTGTGCCTTCAGGTGACTCTGCTGCCTGTTCGAGCCAGCCTGCTCCTGGCTGTAGACCTTCTGCACTGTACTGACGCACCAAATGCAACTAGCTGCTACAGCTAGACTTAGGAACCATTTTCGCCAACCGTCCACCAACCGCCTCCTTGCGTTGCGATATCCGGGTGTAAGAACCGCCTCTTTCCCCTCCAGTTGCGGTTGCACTGGCTCTCCGCTCCCTAAAGGAGAACAGAGACTTCTATCGGAGTGTCGGGTACTTACCCTAAATGTTTTCTTCTGTCAATTTATGCCGGCCGGGGCTCTTTTTGTGCGCGAAGATCCATGTCTACGCTGGAGCTAACAGGCATGAACCGGTGCCAGGTGCCGCTCGATGAAGCGGTTGACCTGTTCGGCGTGCGTCATGTTGATAAGGTGCCCCCCTCCTCGAACGATTTCGTCGGGCTGGACCCGCCGTAACGGGATTATGCGATCAGTCTCGCCATGTATGTGGTGGACCGGGCAGGGCATGTTAGCGGGTGGGTTCCAGTTGAGGATCATGCGGGCGATCCGCCGCAACTGGGGGACGGCCACCTCGCGACTCATCTGCATTACCAGTTGCTGCTGGTGCTCGTCGATGCACTCCAGCGCGGACAGCAACCGGCCGCTGACCACGGCCCGACGTTGTATTACGGAGTCGGGAATTATGCGCGACAGGACCTCGACGAACTGATAGTGCGAGGGCAGGGCCGACCGGTTGCGGCAACTGGCGATGAGGAGCACGCAACGGGCGGTGCAGACTCTTGCGAGTTCGCATGCCACCATGCCTCCGAACGACACGCCGCCTACGACGCAGGGGCTGGCCAGGTCGATCTCGTCACGGACCTGCGCGGCGTACTCTGCCAGCGTGGCGCCCTTGCGCGGCATGGGCAGCTTCACGGCCTCGAAGTCGAAACCGTAAACACGCTGCGGCTCAAAGAGACGCTCGTCCGCCCCCATTCCCGGTAACAGCACGAATCGCTCTCGCGGCACGAATCCCTCTCCAAAATCGCTGGGAAGCGAGGATCCTTCGGCACTCGCAGAAACTATCGACCCTAGTGGCGAGCGTCAACGAGCGTAAGGCGGCGAATGCTCGTCGCGGTGCAGCTTGGCCGTGAAGGTTGCGCAAACGAATGCTGGAGAGAAATCGCGGGAACGGATTCCCGTGAGAGTGGGTGCGGGAAAGGATTCCCGCACCAGCGTGTGGACTCCCGCACCAGCGTGTGGACTCCCGCACCAGCGTGCATTTGACGGGCTGCGCTGGGTGCATTAGCGTTTGGGCAACGGGGTCTGCCGCCCCTCTCGTCTATGCCGAATCCCGAAAACTCGAGGAGGACAGCCATGCATTTTCGACACGCGGATTCATGGGTCTGGGCTCTGGCCGGGGTCTGTCTACTGGCCTCTGCAGCCGGCGTTCGGGCAGTGGACTCGAAGCAGGTTTATGCACGCTTCGCCAAGCCAACCGTCGATGACTCGGTCGCGCCGCTGTGGGTCTGGAACGACAAGCTCACGGAACAGCAGGTGCGCGACACGCTGCACGACTTGGCCGACCAGAAAGTGCTGCAGGTGTTCGTGCATCCGCGGCCGGGGCTGGTCACCGAGTACCTGAGCGACGAGTGGTTCAAGCTCTGGCAGGTGGCGCTCGATGAGGGTGCCAAGCTGGGCATGAAGGTGTGGATCTACGACGAGAACTCCTACCCCTCGGGCTTTGCCGGCGGCCACGTCGCCCGCGATATGCCTGAGTCCTGTGGACGCGGCCTGTCCATTCGCGAGGTCAAGCAGGTGCCCAAGCCCGATGGCGATCTCGTCGCCGTGTTTCGGCCCGACGCCGACGGCTTCAAGGACATCACCGCCGACGTGAAGGCGGGCAAGGATCTGCCCGAGGGCAAGTGTCTGGTCGCCAGTGTCACCCACGCTGAGCCTCGCGGGTGGACCGGCGGCAGGCCTTACGTCGACCTGCTCTACCCCGGCGTGACGGAGAAGTTCCTCGATATCACGCTGGAGGCCTACCGCAAACACTTCGGCAGCGAGTTCGGTAAACGCATCCCCGGCGTGTTCACCGACGAGCCGGAGATCCGGCCGGCCGGCGGTTTGCCCTGGACGCCCGACCTGCCGCAGGTTTTCGAGAAGAAGTGGGGCTACAGCCTGCTCGCGAATCTGCCCAGCCTGGCCCGCGACACTGGCGACTTCAAGAAGGTGCGCCACGATTATCTTTACGTGCTGAATCAGCTTTTCATCGAGCGTTGGGCCAAGCCGTACCACGACAACTGCGAGAAGAATCACCTGCAGTTCACCGGCCATTACTGGGAGCACGAGTGGCCGCGTTGCATCATCGTGCCCGACAACATGGCCATGTACGCATGGCATCAGCGACCGGCAATCGACAACCTCTCCAT
>JBJKSL010000430.1:0-4255 GCA_046704145.1 Phycisphaerae bacterium | reverse complement strand
CCGGACTCGTCCAAGTTCGTGGTTCGCATAGATTGGGACAAGTTGCCGTGGCGACTGCCGCGACCGAGCTCAGTCAATGTTATCGATGAGCAGGGACGCAAAGTTGGCGGCGCGAAATACGCTTGGCAGGCAGGCACGCTGGAGCTGAGCTGTGAGCCGGGCGTGTTCGCATATGTGTTTGCCGGCCGGAAATAGACCAGTTTCAGTTGTAGTGCAGCGTAAGAACTGGCCGAACACCTTGGGAATGCGATCACTTCACCGCTACACAAAACGGCAAATGCCGTAGAGTCAAGGCATAGGTACGCCGCGGTCGAGGCGGCCGGTGACGTAAGAGGTCAGGGCATAGTAGGTGTCCACGAGCAGGCCCTCGTAGCCGCAGGGCGTTCCGTCCCAGCGTTTCCAGTCTACGCCGGAGCCGATGCCGTTCTGGAAGATGCCGTCGCGATAGCCCTCCATCATGCCAAGCAGGATTTCGTCTGCTTCGGCATTGCGGCCTAGTGAATAGAGTCCCTGAATGTAGAAGTAGGCGAACGATGCGGTAGCGCCGCCGTTCTCATAGTTCTGGAACGAATCGCTGCCGTCGTCCTTCTTGGGTTGGCCCATGACGCCGCCGCCTGCGTAGTCCTTGCGTGCGATGGGGATGAGGTTACCGGGCAAGCCGAGGCGGAAGTAGTGGTAGCCGACCTCTTTCATCTTGGCCTGCATGCGATCCATGATGGCGTTGCCTTGCTCGGGGATGACCAGGCCGTAGGCAACCGCGATGCCGTTGACGAAGGTGAAGTAGTAATCGTGGAGTTGGCCGTCCTGGCTCCGCCAGCCGCCGAGCACGCCGGTCTTGTGGTTGTAGAAGGTCGCATAGTAAGCTGACTTGATCTGTTCGGCGTGCTTGCGGTAAACGGCCGCCTGCTGCTCGCGGTGGAGGCGATGCTCGAGATCGGCCATGCTGCGAAGAGCGCGGTAATCCAAAGCGATGCAATAGGCGTCCTTCCAGCCGAAGGAGATCACGTCCCACCAGTTGCTCGACCAATGGCCAGCGCCCTTGATGCCGGTGCCGCTGTTGCCGGTGCGTTTGGACTCAGGCAGGCCGTCGCCGTCCACATCGGCGGCAAGGATGTTTTGGGCGTACTTCTCGATGTTTGTGATGCGTTTTTTGAGCCATGGCATGTCGTTTTTGCCGGTGGCGTAGTCCCACGCGGCGATGATCAAGGCGGGATCCACATCCATGAAGCGGACGCCGTCGGCCGGCAGGTAGCCGTCGTCACCGTAGCCCGGATGGCCTTGGAAATATGTTTCCAGGGTCATCCGCACCATGTCCAGTGCGGTGAAGTCATCGAAGAGCGGCGGCGTGTAGAGGGCTTGATCGGCGTATTCGTACACGCAGAAAGTGCAATTGTCGCTGACGGAGTTGTTGGCCAGGCAGGCGATGTCCGGCCTGAAGCCAAAAATATTCATCCACCCGCGGCGAAGGCCGGCCAATCGCGGGTCGGAGTCGACCCTCTCTTTTTCGGGATACACTTCGGTCAACTGAAGGTTGAGGCCGAGGTGTTGGTCGCCGGCCAGCTGCGTGCCCAAGCCGTCGGGGCCCGCTTTGAAATGATCGCGTAGCGAGAGTTGCACTTCGCGTTTGCCGCGTCGCTGGGTGAACTTCCAGCCGATGGCCTTGTCGTCTGCGCGCACCAGCAATGAACCGTAATCGGGGAAATGCAGCAGCACGGGAAAAGCCAACTCACCCTTGGACTTCAGCCGGCCCATGGGACTTGGCGGAGTGACGGCGGCGTCAAACACCGCGCGCAACGGGCTGGCTTCGACGACCAGGTAATCCGCGGGCACATGGCGATCGAGAGCAATCTGAATTGACTGCGGATCGACGGTGAAAGCTAGATCGTCTGTTTCCAAATCTCCCAGCCGAATGCCAGTATATCGCAGCGTGTTGCCGCTACGGCTCACGGTGAAAGATGCGTCGGCTGAAGTGATGGAGCCGCGTCCGCCTTCGCAGATCAGGTCCGTCGGTCGCTTGAGCAGATTCCTGCTGTGCTGGCCAGTGCCGCGAGCATCGAGGGATAGAAAGGTGACGGCCGGCAAGTCTAGCCCGAATCCGATCTTGATCCACGGGGACGTATATATGACCGCGTTATCCGTAGTCTCCACCTGCAGGTCGGCGGGCATGGCCTCGTCGGCCAACTCACCGCGAACGCGCTGCGGCGCGGGCTGGGATGCGGCTGGAAAAGGTTTACCTGTCCAATCGCCGAAGACCTGGAGTTCGGTCATCTGCGCGTAACCGGGGAACTGCTTGTTAGAAGATTGCAGAATGACCAGTCGAAAACTGTGCGCAATCACCGGCTTGAAGTCCACGGTTATGGGTTCAAGGCCCTTGGGCACAATGTTGTCGCGCGTAAAGAGCGGCTGAAGGGAGCGGTCGAGGTCGGCCGAGTACTGGCCTCGCACGGAGACGGGCACGTCGCCTGTGTCGTTCGGCCAGATAACGACGCGATGGATCTTTGCCGGCCGGGCGAAATGGATCCAGACCCAGTGCGGATGCGGCGTCTTGAGGTCGCCATGCCAACGGTTCAGGCCGGGTGCTTCGTCGCTCTTTCGTATGCCGCCGTCGATCAGCCGTTGCGGCGGAGCCACTCGGCCAGGGTCGTCGGGCGAGCCGGTGTAGAAGGAGTCGGCCGAGATGGTCGCTCCGTTGGAGGCCAGTGCAACGTTGATTTCCGCGGCGGTGGCAGTCTGTACGATCGCTGTCGCCAAGAGTATTGCTGCTGCGCCGATCCATTTCGGATTCATGCCCGATCTCCAGAATGCTTATGGGTAGCCGTTTGCGAAGGGGGAGTGGATTGTGAATACCGATCGTGTTTGCAGTGCCAGCCCGAAGCGAAAACGAGAATCGAGTGCGCTTCGGGCTGGCAATGTTCGAATTGTATGGTGCGCCACCGTGAATGGCGCGAGTGCGGCTTACATGCTGGCCAGGATCTTCTTCAGGCCGACCAGAGACATGTGCGTGCACTCCATCGGCGACTTGCCGTCGGGGTATTTCTCCTGCTCGATGACAAACCATTCGGTCCCGCCGACCTGCCGGCAGGCGGTGATGCAGGCTTTCCAGTCGATGGAATCCTGGCCGATGATGAACTTCTTGCTCTTATCGCCGACGTGCGGAGCATAGTGGCTCGTTTTGGTACGGCCGGGATGCTTCTTGATGAGTTCGACCGGATCGACACCGGCGGCCGCGGCATGGCCGACATCCAACTGCAGCACCACGTCCTTGGTCGTGCGTTCGGCGAACAGATCCCAGTAGGTCTTGTCGCCGTCCTTCTTGAACTCGGCTACGTGATTGTGATAGCCACAGGCGATTCCCAGGGGCTTGAGGACCTCGGTTGCCTCGTTGAACGTCTCGGCCAGAGCCTTGCTCTTTTCCGGATCGGTGAAGGCGCCGTCGCCTGCCACGATCAGGAAACGAGTGCCCAGTATTGTGCTCACCTCCGCTGCCTTCTTGAGCTCGTCGCCGCGAAGGGTGGCCGTCCGGACGTGGATGCCTTCAGACTTGAGTTTGAGGCTGTCCAGCTTCTTGCGCAGCTCCTTGGGCTTACCGTCGTAGCTGCCGTAGCCGTTACCGTAGAACTCCACGCCCGCGAAGCCCATCTTGGACACCTGTTCGAGCACGGGATCGATGCCCTTCTTCATCTCGTCGCGCAATGAGTAAAGCTGCACGGCGATGGGAATCTTCTTCTTTGGCTTGCCGGCCGCGAACACTTCTGCCGGCAGGGCGAGAGCCAGCGCACCGGCGCCGGCGGCGCCCAGGATCTGTCGACGCGTCCACGAATTCGAAACCTGTTGATCTTTGACGTTTTCTTGCATTGAGATGCTCCTCGACTGCTCATGAACCAGAGTCGCCACAACGCAGCCACTCCATGTGGGCATTATCCACCCGCTTGCGCGATCTGTCCATGAGTGCGAGAGGGCCGAAGCTCAAGAGGGCGTAGCGAGAAAAAGTGGCAGAGCCGCCCTCGGCTGTGTTCTCCAAAGCCGAAATCTCCAGCCGAGGGCGGCTGGGCTACAAAAGGTACCAAAGAAACTGGCCACACCCATTCAGGCGGTGAGATCCACGACCATTCGCCCGCGAGTGCGGCCGGCCAGCATTTCTGCACTGATTTGCGGCAGCTCTTCCAGGGAGCAAACGGAGCCTATCTCGGCCATGGCGGGCGCGGGCAGTTCCTCAGCCAACCGGCGCCAGACCTGTTCGCGCCTGGTCTGGGAG
>JBJKSL010000429.1:0-4432 GCA_046704145.1 Phycisphaerae bacterium | reverse complement strand
TTTATTGCCGCAGCTGAGCGGCGTCTCTCGCTTTGCGTGTAGACGCACTCGACGCTTGCGGTCCGCATCAGCCGGAGAGAACAGGTAGGCGTCTAAATCTGGCTTCAAGAATTGTTCGACGATCGCGCGGGCCTTCGGACCGATGGGGACGATCCTCTCCTTGCCGTGGTGCTGGGTCTTGTGCTGAGCGGGCCGGTACTCCCAGAGATCACCGCTGGTGTCCAAGTCGCGGCGACGCATGATCACCACTTCACCGGGGCGCATGGCCGTTAATCGCTGAAGTTCGATCATGGCCCAGACCTCGTCGGATACGAATTCCCTGATCGCATCCACCGCATCCTCGGGGACCGGTCGGACGGGCTCAGTTTCCCGGGCCCCCGATCTGCCGTACTTCAGCGGCTCGACCGCCTGGAGCCCGTGCAGCACGGAGCTGGGTACCATCTCCCGCGAGACCCCCCATTTGAAAACTCGCCGTATGCGGTTGATACGCTGGTTGATGGTTTTGCGGGCCAGTTTCTGCTCGATCATCGCGTGCTGCACGGCTCGGAGCTTGCTGGGCCCGAATTGCTCGACGGGCACGACCCCAAACAGCCGGAGCAGCGGGCGGACCGAGTCGCACAGGTTGCGGTACTCGTTGCTGCGTTGGCCCTCGAATTGGTAGTAGTCATCGGCGTATCGGAGGTAATACGAAACGAGCTGTTTGACGAGGATGCCCGTCGCCGCGGCCGGGTTCTGCGGCGGCAACCGCCGACCGTTGGCCAGCCACTCGGTCAGCAACGCGTCGTATCTCGCACGGCTCTCGTCAGTGCCGTATTTGCCGAGGTAGTGGTCGCGCCCGTCGATGGTCACGACAGCAAGCCCGCGTGGTTTGTGCAAACGATAAGGGGGTAGCGAATTGCTCTTGGAACGGGACATGGGGTGTTGCGGCCTCCGAAAACACATTCGCCGGTACAGTACCGGCAAATAGGAGTCTTCGGCGCCGCACCGCCGACGCTGGCGGGTACACATAACTAACGTGTTCGGCTGGCCTTAAATTCACAGCGGGCGACGGGGCTCGAACCCGCAACATTCAGCTTGGAAGGCTGATGCTCTACCAATTGAGCTACACCCGCAAATCGCAACGCCTTGCTATTGCAAGACTTGGGATTCTGGCAGTTTTGATTCCTTGACAGGTTTTTTGACAACCTGAACTGCCAAACATCACCGATTTTCAGCATACCGCATCGGAGCCCGTCCAGCAATGCCCCTGCCGGGCCGCGTAGTGCGGTGGATGCATCCCCGCAGAAGTGGCACTCGCCCGCGGGTGGCACTTAAGTTAAGACCGCTAGTACGGTCACCGGCGGCGTGCAGCGTCGGGGGCGATGGTGTATGCTGCTGCACATCCCCCACCCCTTGCGAAGCGCAAGAGATGGGGCGCCCGCACTCGCGCTAAATGCAGGGCATGGGGTCCACGCCGGTTGTACTTGTTTTGATCGGTCCCGCCAGCATCGGGGTTTGGCGATCCGGCTCGTGACGTGAGGAGGATTTGGCATGCGGTTCGTGAAGGCTCTATCAGTTGCGGTGCTTTTAAGCTGCCTGTCTAGCAATCTCGTGCTGGCCGGCGAAGCGGCCAAGAAGCCGAACAACCTGTTCATCCTGATCGAGGACATGGGCTACGGCGACCTGTCCTGCTATGGCGGTACACGCGTGCAGACGCCCATGATCGACGGTCTGGCCAAGGAAGGCGTGCGCTTCACGCAGTTCTACGTGAACTCGCCCATCTGCAGCCCGTCGCGGACGGCCTTTACAACCGGGCAGTATCCCGGCCGTTGGGCGATCACGTCCTACCTGGACAACCGTGAACTCGACCACAAACGCGGCGTGGCCGACTGGCTCGACCCCAAGGCCCCCAGCCTCGCCAGGTACTTCCTCAACGCCGGCTACTACACCGCACACGTGGGCAAGTGGCACATGGGCGGCCAGCGCGACGTGGACGACGCCCCGCTGATCCAGGAGTACGGCTTCATCACTTCGGTCACCAACTTCGAAGGGCCTGGCGAGCGCGTGCTGCCGCTGTTTGAGCCGCACGCGGATGGCTCGCCTTTCCATCATTACCCCACCTCCAGCAGCGCCGAGCAAGGCGGATCGATCCACTGGGTCAAGCGGCACAAGGTGACGGAGTACTACGTTGACCGCGCCATCAAGGAGATCGAGGCGGCGGCCAAGGCGAACAAGCCTTTCTACATCAATCTCTGGCTGGACGACGTGCACACGCCGCTGCAGGCTCCGCCCAAGCTTCGCCGCGACGGCTCCAAGACCGGCAACTACCTCGGCGTGATGGACGAGATGGACCGGCAGTTGGGCCGCGTCTTCGAGTATGTCCGCTCCAAGCCGGCACTACGTGACAATCTTCTGATCCTGGTGTCCAGCGACAACGGCCCGGAAGACGGCTGCGGTCTGACCGGCGGGCTCCGCGGCGGCAAGTGCCGACTCTACGAAGGCGGCAACCGCAGTCCGCTGATCGTCTGGGGACCGTCCATCGTTCCGTCGAGCGCGGTGGGCACGACCAACGACAAGACCGTGCTGGCAGCCATGGACTTTGCTCCTTCGCTGACAGCGTTGGCCAAGGTGCCAGTACCGGCAGACGTACATTTTGACGGGCTGAACATGGCCGACGCCCTGGTGGGCCGTACTTCACCGAAGCGAGAGCAGGACATCATGTGGGTGCGTCCGCCGGATCGTCCGGGCCCCCACCACATCTGGCCGGACCTCGCCATTCGCGATGGCGACATGAAGCTACTGGTCAACCGCGATGGTTCCAAGCCGGAGCTGTTCAACCTCGTCGATGATCCTAAGGAAGAACACAACCTGGCTGACAAGAATCCTGACCTCGTTCGCCGCCTGAGCGAGAAGGTCATCCAGTGGGACCGCGACACTCAGAGGCCGCCCCACGTGCACTCGAAATGATGCAATATCTCGCGTGTGGGACCGACTGCTGCACAGTAACCGGTCCCACACGTGGTTTCTCCTAGCCAACCCCCTTCGGCAATCTCTCTTAACCTCCTGTAGGGTCTCGTCTTCGGCCGCAGACCGGCACAGTTATCCGGCCCACCAGACCTTTCCTGCAGAGACGTTTTTAGGACACTCCCTGCGATGTCCCGCCTACAATGACGGCATTCCGACGTTGCCCGGCATGTGTAGGAGGCCGCCCCATGTCTCACACGCGAAGAGGCTCGTTCAATTCGGGAATCGCAGGCTGCTGTGCAAGCAGCTTGCCCCTCTGTGTATTGATGAGCTTTGGATGCCCGTTCACGGGCGAGCAAGTCGCTGACTCAGACCCCGAAGAGACAGGAAGTCTGACGTTTACCTTGCAGAGCAGTGCGTTCAACAACGCCAGTGCTCTCCCGGCTATCTTCAGCAACACCGGCGGCGGCGGCTCACCTCCGTTGAACTGGACCGGCATACCCGACGGTACGCAGGAACTCGCATTGCTGGTCACCGACCTGAGCCAGCCGACCAGCCCGTTTGCCCAGTGGATGATCTACAAAATCCCGCCGACGTTCCTTTCACTGCGTGCGGGTGTGCCTACAGGCGCGCTGGTCTCCTATCCGCCGGGAGCATTGCAGGGCTTGAACTACAACGGCCAGTACGGTTACCTCGGTCCGGACGCGGCAACGGCAGCCAATCACCGCATCCAGTTCACGCTGTACGCACTGGACGCCCCCCTCGACGTGGGGTTGGGCTTGAGCCGTAACGCCCTCATGCAGGCCATGCAGGGCCATATAATCGCCGATGCCAACCTCATCGCCATCATCGACCCATTCATTACGGGTTCGGTGCTGTACCCCTTCTACGGCGGATAGTCCTACAACCTGGCTTACGTGCGAGCGTGGCGGACTTCCGCTATGATGCGTCCACAAGGGGATAGAGACGCACGCGAGATGAACCGGCGTTCTCGATCTCCCGCGGGAAAGAAGGAGACGCGTCATGCTGGTAGGTGTTTCGCAGGTCGACATCACACCGCCGATCGGCCGTGATATGACGGGGTTCGCGGCCCGCACCCAACCGTCGGTCGGCTTGCTCGATTCCCTGTACGCCAAGGGGCTGTTCCTCCAGCAGGGTGGGCAGCGAATCCTGTGGATCACATGCGATCTGTTGGCACTGCCTCGCGAGTTCGTGCAGCGGTTTCGAGCCTGGGCGGCGGATGCGTTCGGACTGTTGCCGCAGGCGGTGATGGTCTGCTGTACGCACACGCATTCGGGGCCGGCGACCATCGTGCTGCACGAGGCCGGCGAGTACGACGCCAGCTACATGGAATGGCTGAGCGGCCGCCTGCAGGAGGTGGCTCGGCTGGCGATGGCGGCGGGTGAAGAGTGCAAGATTGTGACGGTCGAGGGGAGGTGCGATCTGGCCGTGGACCGGCGTCGCAAAGCCAGCGCACATACCGATCCGC
>JBJKSL010000428.1:0-2610 GCA_046704145.1 Phycisphaerae bacterium | reverse complement strand
GCCTCGTCCGCCGCACGGTGGCAGACAGGTTCGCGGTGGATCTGCAGTTGGAGATCGACGTCTGGCGGTGAAGCCAGTGAGACCGGCATCTCGCCGGTCGCTTATAGAAACGGAGTCTCGCATGACGCGTCTTGCTCATAGCCCCTCGTCCAAGTTGCCCGCCAAGGCAGCCATCGAGCGCGGTCTGGCCATCACCGTTTTGTCCGGCGGTCCGAGCAGCGAACGCGAGGTGAGCCTCAAGAGCGGCCGCGCCGTCGCCTCCGGCCTGCAGTTGGCCGGCCACAAGGTCATCATCGCCGACATCGCGCCCGACAACGTGCGTGCTCTCAACATCCCTGCCGACCTCGTCTTCGTCGCCTTGCACGGCTCGTTCGGCGAAGACGGCGCCGTGCAACGCATCCTCGAGCAGCGCGGCCTGCCTTACACCGGCTCCGACGCTGCCGCCTCGGCCATGGCCATGGACAAGGTCGCCACCAAGTGCCGTTTCGTCGAGGCCGAGGTCCCCACGCCGCGCTTCGATGTCGTCACTGCGGACCGCGTCGCCCGAGTGGCCGAAGTCTGGTCCGCGCCGGCCATCATCAAGCCCATCGCCGAAGGCAGCAGCATCGATATCCAGATCGTCCGCGACGCCGAAACCATGCGAATCGCCTTGCAGCGCATGTGCCGCCAGTACGGCCGCTGCATGATCGAACAGTTCATCAACGGCTGCGAACTGACCGTCGGCATCCTCGGCGACAGGGCTCTGCCGGCCATCCAGATCTGCACCCGGCGAGAGTTCTACAACTACGAAGCCAAGTACATCGACAACGACACCGAGTACCGCTTCGACATCGATCTGCCCACGAACGTGCTCGATGAGATCGGAAGGCTCAGCTTGCGAGCTCACCAGGCCCTGGGCTGCCGGCACTTCTCGCGCGTGGATTGGCTGGTCGACCGCCAAACCCATCAGCCCTACGCCCTGGAAGTGAACACCATCCCGGGCTTCACCGATCACTCGCTGCTGCCCAAGGCGGCGGCCAAGGTGGGACTGGGCTTCCCGGCCCTTTGCCAGAGAATTGTCGAGCTGGCCTATGGCCATGGAGACTGATTGCGATATATTGGTGGCAGTAGCCGCTCGCCACTGGGCGTGTGGCTTCGGCCGCCCAGGCTGAAAACACAAAAACGTGCAGGATGCACGTACCCCAAGAACGGAGTCTTTGCCGCTTGAGCCGCAAGGTCAAGAAAAGTCGAACCAAACAGCGCCCGGCTGAAACTTCGCCGCGGCTGGCCGGACTGGGGCCCTTGCTGCCGGTTATCGCCGTAATGGGCGTGATCATCGTGACCGTGGGCGGCCTGGAAATGCTCCGCGCACACGTACTTAATGCACCCGAGCACAATCCCAAGCTGGCCCTCACACTGCAATATCCCGCCGGTTGCGAGTGGGTCGAACAGGAAGGCTGGCTGCCGCGCATCACTCGGGCCATCAGTCTGCCCGGTGATGGCCAACTCATGAGCGATGATCTGCTCTCCAACGTGGCCAAAAAGCTGATGGCCAGCGGTTGGGTCCGCAAAGTCTACTCTGTCAGCCGCGACATGGACGGCACCGTCAAGGCCTGCTGCGAGTACCGCCGGCCGATTGCCATGCTGCTCACCCCCATGGGCAAGTACATCCCCGTGGACAAAGAGGGCGTGCGCCTTCCTGAAGAGTACGATCGGGTGGAGACCGACTCCGGCTGGATGCAGATAATCGGCGTGCAAACGCCTCCGCCAGCGATGGGGCACGCATACGGCGAAGACAATCGATCCGCCGCCGATGCCGTCGCTGCCATTCGTCTGGCCGCTCTGTTGTTCAGCCGGGAAGAGATCTCCTCCCGAATTTGCGGCATCGACGTCAGGAACTTCAACGGCCGCGAAAACAAGTACAAGGATCACATCCTGCTGCGAACACGCGAAGGCGGCACCATCGTGTGGGGTTCTGCCATCGGCCGCGAAGTCGAAGAACCGACTGTTGCTGACAAACTGCGCAATTTGGTGCTCTGTCTTAGGCGCGGCTCTCCACAGGCCAACGCTGAAGTAAACCTGAGCGTTTATCGGAATGGCGTGCTCGTGCCGGCCGCACATTGAACTGAACACAAACTCATGTAGGTCCCGCAGCCCGCACGTCGTCTGTTTGCGTCTGAGCCAAAGCACCCAAACCGGATCGTATCGGTACAATAATCAAGAATATCAGGCCAACAACGGCAAGTTTTTGGCTTTGACTTGCATTGAATGTTAAATTAGGTAGTCTGGCAAGTCCGCCAACCCGCGTTGCGGCGCCGACCACTGGGCCGGTAGATGGCGAAAGGTGCTGGATGCTCGAGCTGAAAAACACGCTCGAACTGATCAACTGGGGCAAGCAGGTCGCAGAAACCTGCCGACAGAGTACCCAAAGCCCGTGGCTGGATTCGTTCTGGATCGCCCTGGGTGCGGTAGCTGTCGGCGCGGTCTTTGCGTTCTGGGGCGGACGTTTGCTGCGCTCGCTGGTCGTGATCGCCTTCATGATCGCCGGCGCAGTCGTCGGCCAGCGCATGGCCGCTCCCCTGCAGGTCGATCTGCTTATCTGCCTTGTCGTCGGCGCGGGCGCTGCCGGCC
>JBJKSL010000427.1:0-17327 GCA_046704145.1 Phycisphaerae bacterium | reverse complement strand
GCGTAGGGATATGCGGTACCGCCGGCCACCCACACCTGATCGCCGTATTTGGCCAAAGCCAGGGTCCCGGCCACGGTCTTCTTCGCTTTCGACCATGACAGGCCGTCGTTGTTGTCGTTGCCGTTTGGGCGGACGTACAGTACTCGCGGGCCTGCATTGGGATCGGTTTCATCCGCGCCGATGTCGACGTGCTCACCCTGTTTGCGAGGCTCACCATCAATGTCGAACGAACCCGCCGGTACCACGGCGTCGTAGCCCGCGTCTATGCAAGCTGAAACGAAAGCCAAATGGTAGTCTCTGCCCGCACGGTTGAGAAACTGCGGATCTGCCGAAATATCTCCACTGCCCGCCACGGCACCGCCGGAGTAATTGTACCAGGCCGGGTTATACACGCAGTTGTTGAGCAGCGAGGCCGCACCGACTGTATAGATGCCCGACGAGTTGAACACCACGATGTTGTTTCGAAGTTTCGGGTCGCTGGGCGAGTAGATTCCGCCGCCCTGGACAGCGGTATTGTCGACGATGGTGTTGTTTCTGACCATTGCAGGATAGCAGCAATAGATGCCGCCTCCGTAGGTCGCTGCTGTGTTGCTGGCAATTATGTTGTTGGCGATCGTCGGCGAGTAGGACGGATCCGAGAAGAAGTAGATCCCGCCGCCGAGCGACCGGGCGGTGTTGTCGACGATCGTGTTGTTGGTGATGGTTGCAGAAGATTTGTAGCAGTAGATGCCGCCGCCGCGGTCGGCTGAATTCTCGCAGATGGTGTTGTTCGCAATGGTTGGCGATGCGTTGTAGCAGTTGATGCCGCTGACGGAACCGTTGCGAATCGTGAATCCGTCGATGCGTGTGGATGAAGTCCCGGACGAGACGGTCACCACGCTGCCTGCGTTATCACCGTCGAGAATGGTGACGTGTTTTGCGATATCTCGTTGATCCAGGCTGGTTTCCGTGCCGGCACAGCCGCCGTACATCTCCACGCCGGCCTTGAGCGTGATGCGTTCAACATACGGATGCTCGCTGTCACCCTTTACCCAAATCTGGTCGCCGGAGGAGGCTGCGTTCAGTGCAGCGGTGACTGTGTGCTTGGCCGTTACCCATGAGCGACCGTCGTAGCCGTCGTTGCCCTCCGGCTTGACGTAGAGGATTTTGCCAATCGTGTAGGCCGCAACTTTGACATCACTATCGGTATAGCCGTCCTTCCAAGCTTTTGCCTTGAGGGTCTCGGCGGTGCCGACGGACACCTTATCGCCCGAAGCGATCAGCGCACTGGCTTGGGTCGGATCATTGCCGTTGGTCGTGTAGTGAATCTCGGCATCCGGCGTGTCGCAAGTGACAGTAACATCCGTTCTGCCCATGTACGTGCCGCCGTCAGGCGTGAATGTGGGCGTGGCCACCTTGAAGGTGTACGTGGCAGTTTTGACGTCACTGGCCGGCCAGCCGTCTGCCCAGGCTTGGGCCTTGACTGTCATGGAGCGGTCTACCACCACGATGCCGCTCGCAGGCGGTTGCGCGGAGTTCTCCGTCGGGGCGGTGTTATCCGTTGTGTAGTGAATCTCGGCATTCGGCGTGTCGCAAGTGATCGTAACCTCCTGGCTGGCTGAGTACGTCCCTCCGTCAGGGCTGAACTGGGGCGTCTGTGTCGCGAAGGTGTAAACCGCTGTCTTGATCGCGCTGGCCGTCCATTCGTTCTTCCATGCCTTGACCCGCAGGATCGTATACTGATTGACAGGAATGCCGTGGTCTGCGTCGGGTGTCTGGTCCGACTCGGTGGGGTCGACGCCGTTAGTGGTGTAGTGGATGATCGCGTCTTCGGTCTCGCAATCGACGAACACTTCCTGCGGCGTAGAGTACTTGCCTGCATCCGGCGTTAGGGTGGGCGTCGCCACCGTGAACGAGTAATCCGCGGTCTTGACGGCGCTGTCCAGCCAGCCGTCCTTGAAGGCCCGTGCCTTGAGTCTTGTCGGATAGGTAATTGATACCGTATCGCCTGCTTCGAAGGGCAGATCGTCTTTAGTTGGATCCGCACCATCGAGGGTGTAGTAAATCAGCGCCCCCTGCGTCGCGCAACTTATTACTACCTGCTGATCTGTGAAATAGGTACCGCCTGCCGGGGAAAACGTGGGCTGGGCCACGGTGAAGGCGTAGTCTGCACTCTGAATCCCGCTCGGAGGACAATTCGTCTTCAATGCCTTGGCCTTGAGCGTCATAGGCTGATCGACGGTGATGCTGGACCCTGACACAATGATTCGATTGTCGTCGTCGGTTGGATCGGTACCATCTGTCGTGTAATGGATTTCCGCCAATGGCGTGGCACATGTAACGGTCACGCTCTGCGGCGTGCTGTAGGTCCCGCCCGCTGGGCTGAACGTTGGAGTCGCTACCGGCGTGATCGTGTAGGTGGCGCTCTTTACCGCACTGCCGGCATAGTCTGGGGCCCAGGCCCGTGCCTTGAGCGTCATACTCTGGTCCACCAGCACGTCGGCACCAGACAAAACAATGTCATCATCTTTCGTCGGGTCTAGCCCGTTAGTCGTGTAATGAATCTCCCCGCCAGGCGTAGTGCAGGTCACAATCACCCTCTGAATGGTCGGGTACGTGCCTCCAGCGGGATAGAACTCCGGCGTGGCGGCCGCCGGGACCTGCAATCTCACGTTCAGGATCTCATGGAGCGGTATTGGCGCTGGATTCGCACCGGACCATGTCAGCGGATCCTCCAGGTCGTTGCCGCTGCCGTATATCGTTCGCAAATCGGTGGTTGTCGTGTACCTGCATTGGCCACTGCTGCCGGTGCTGAACCCGTTGTTGTTGAACGAGATGTCCACCAGAAGGCTGTCCACTCCGTTGTAGAAGAACGGCGTGCTCAAGTTGAACTTCGTCCAGCCCGTTACAGTGACCGTTCGATCGGCCTGGTAAACCGTCGTCAAGCCGCTTGATTCCCACTCGGCAACGGCAAAGTCCGTCTTGGCAGTGTGCATCATGCGAATGGTGAGCCCGTGCGTCATCACCGTCGGAACTTTCGTCACGTACAGATAGAGCGCATCGATCCGGTAGGGGCCGTCAAATTCGCTCGCCAGGTAAATCACCTGCGTCCGCGCCACGTGCACTCCGGTGATGAACGGGACGTTCCAAGCCGTCGTGTCGCCTCCGATGTAAATGTCAGCTGCATTCGCGGGCGGTGCCCAATACAAAGCAGCAAACAGTGTGGCCGTAGCGACGGTCTTCAATCTGGATGTAAGCATGAGGATGGATCCCCTGAGGCCGGAGAGATTTCTTTGGCGGCGAAGCTGCGAGGCAGGCCTTCAGTAGGGTGAAAGGGCCGCCGCGCACCGCCACTCCGTCCGATAATACCTAACGGTAAGTATCGGCGGCCGCGGGCCCGCTTCTGGAGGATTCCTGAGCGACTACTGCTTGGAGCGTTGCTCTAAGTTGTGGAAGAACAAGAACTTGAGTCTGGCCTTCTCGCCGTGGCACTGCGTGCACAAGTTGGGGGCGACGAACGGCCGAAGCTGCATGCGGGCCGAGCGGCTTTCATCCGCATTTATCGCCGGGTTCGTGGCCGCCGCCGTGAGCAGGCTTGTTTGGCCGTGCGACAGATGGCAGGTCCGACAGGTGATCTGCCCGTGGGCGTCCGGCTTGCCATCGAAGTTGAACAACGGCATGTAGCCGGGAGCGTCCGGTGGCAGGTAGTTGGCCAGGCTCACTGGCGGATGGGTCGACACCTGACGCACCGGGGCCGGCCCGTTTGCATGATGGCACACCAGGCAGGGGACGGCAGCTTCCGGCGAAGCCGCGTCCGCGGGCTGGGATTGCGGGTTCGCGGCCGAGGACTCGTCCTTTGTCCGCAGGAAGCGCGGGCTCAACATCAAGCCCCACGAGTCCGACGGCTTGGCGTGCATAGCGTGACAAGGCTTGCAGGAATCGACATCAAACCCGATCTTCGCCAGTCGTGCCGAGGCGTGCCCCGTCTTCTCGATCAACGCGCGATCGGCATGACAGTGCGTGCACAGATCCGACGTCGGCTCGTCGGCTTTGACGCGAGCCAGATGTACGGGATTAGCCCCGCCGTGCGGATTGTGGCACGTGCGGCACCCCATTTGCATCTCGCCAGCGTCGTTGGTAGGCACCAGCGCCAGCGGCACGAGCTTCTCATCCGGCGCGATCTTCCGCGGGTGAATGGCAGCTATGTCGGTGGGGGCGTTCCACGCTGCATCCTCGTGACAGGCCAGGCAGGCTGCATCGTGACCGCCGGCCGGAGCCAATCGCGACAGGCCCGAGCCTTTCTTGCCGTGAGCGCTGTGGCATGGCAGGCAAGAACCGCTCGCAGCGGGCTGATCCTTGAGCTTGTCGCTCTTGATCTGCTTCCAGGCGTCCGCCTTGGCAGCAGAATCGTGCGGCCCGCCGGTCAGAGAGTATTTCTCCGCGTGACAGTTGCGGCAGAGCTCGCCAGCATTCTTCGACAGGAATTCTGCAGTAGAGGCCTGGTGCGGATTGTGGCAGGCCGTGCAGTTCGCTCCTGGATGCCCGACATTGCCGCCCAGCTCCGACTTCGCGCAGCCATTCGCTTGATGGCAGGTCGTACACTGGCCGGTTAAATCCGCGCCTTGTGGGCTGGTCGCTCGTCCAGGTCCATGAGCCATATGACAGGCACTGCACGCGCCGGCCTCGCCCGGAGTCTGGCCCGCCAGGTTCTTCTCTGTCGGGGCGCTTATGCGCAAGTCGTGTCGCGTACCGATGACCTCTGCCTGATCCTTGTGGCAGGCGTTGCACCCGTCGTTTGACGCAGGCTGGAAGTTCAACAGGTCAGTGTCTGCCTGTGCATGATGCACTTTGTGGCACGATACGCACAGCAACTCGCCGTTCGGTCCGACACGGCCGTTGCGACGCTCGACCACTGCCCGCTGCTCTGCTGTGAGCTTGGGCGACTGACTGTGCAACGGCATCTTGCCGTTCGGGGCCAGCCTGGCAAGTTCGTTCTCATGGCAGGCCAGGCACAACTGATTGGTGTCCGCCGGCATGATCAACAGCGGCTTGTGCGTGCTCGAGTGCGTCGAGTGGCACACCACGCAAGTCAGTTGTCGGCGATTCTTGAACACCTGGGCGCCGGCGTCGATCAGCGACTGCGGCACGTCGTACCTCATCTGTCCCAGCGGGTGCATGCCGTAAGTCGGCCCGCCTTCGAAGTCCTTGTGGCAGTCAGCACACATGTGCGCCGCAGGCTTCTTGAGGAAGTGCTCGTTTTTCGGATTGTGCGGATTGTGGCAGACCACGCAATGCGCATCCGGATGCTCCATTGTCGGGCGAGCCAGCTCGGCCGCCGCACGTCCGATCTTGTGGCAGGTGATGCACCGCCCGTCGGGATCCAGCGGCGAAGGCTCGAACTCGCGAGCGTAATGGTGTGAAAGGTGACACGCACTGCACGGGCCGCCGGTTTCGGCAGTCTGGCCGAAGCGGTTCTTCTCGTGCGGTGCGGTGGTACGCAGATCGTGCTTGGTGCCGATCATGGTGAACTGCTCGGGGTGGCAGTGTTTGCACAGCTTGCTGTCCGTGAGAGTGTCCGCCAGCATGTTCTGGTTCTTGCTGCCGAGAACGTGGCAGGACATGCAAATCAGCAGACCGTCCGGCCCCACGATCGTCCCCATCTGCTGTGCAGCTTTGATCTGCTCGAGCGTGAGCACCACGTTGTGTGAGTGTCCCTGCTGCACGTCCAGGCCGGCCATGGCGGGCGCCACCTCTTTGTGGCAGGCCAGGCAGTAGATGCTGCTGTCGGCACCGTGCCAGTCTACCTCCTCCATGGTCGACGGCTGAGTGGCCGGCGCAGGCAGTTGGTGCAACAGCGGCGAGGCTGCATAGACCGCCAGCCCCACGGCGCCAACCACCAGGCAAACGTGAACCAGCGTAACCAGAGCACTGAATGTGCCACGACGGGATGAAGGGCGATCCTGATCAGCAGACATAATGCATCCTGAAGCGAATGTTGAACGTGGAATTATGAATGTAGTGCGCCCGCGACGGCATTCGCCGTTCTTTGGTAGTGGCGAACTGGTCGTGACCAATTCTTACGCTACGCAAGAACGTGAACTGCTCTGTGCCGAGGCGTCAATTCAACATTCTACATCCATCATTCTGCGGTCCTCTTTACCATTCCTTTTTCATGTCCCGGCGGCATGGGCACGTACGGAGCCATGCGGCGATGCTCAGTATCCTGGAACTCGCGGTGACAAACGTCACAGCGACGATCGAACTCCGTGTATTTGGCCGGGTCCTTCTCGGCCATCTGATGATGGCAGCGCTTGCACAAGCCGTGCATGGCTTCCATGTAACCCGGGGCGAAGCCCTTCAGCCCGCCAGGTGCCGGCGGGATGATCGAGCCTTGAACCACCATATCCCCGTGGCACTGCCAGCAGGCCAGTGCTGTCTCGCGACTCTTGCGGCCGGTTCCGTTCCTGTGGCAAATCGCACAAGAGACGTTGCCACCCAACTTGCTGATGTGCAGCATGTGCCGGAACGTGTCCGTCGTCTCGTACATGTCGCGATGGCAGACGTAACACGGCGAGGTCTGATCGAATGTCATGTTCTGATGATGGCACAGCTTGCAGGATTCCTTGTCGCCCAACCGCTTGATGTGCTCGTCGTGGGTGAAGGGCACGAACCGCCAGTTGCGGTTGCCGTCGATCATGCGAATGGTCACCGGCTCAGGATTGAGCGACGCCGGTACGTTGCCGGACAAGCTGGCGATGTGGAACTCGCGACGCAGCGGCGAATCCACCTTTACCGCCAAGGCCTGCACGTTGCGACCCTCCTGCACGGGAACCGGAACGGGCTTGGGCCCAAAGATCGCGTCGCGGGGCAACAATCCGATGGCCAGCGCACCGGCAACTACAAATGCCAGCGAATACCGCTGCCGTGCAGGTGTGAACAGCCACGCCTCGGTAACAGCCTCATCCTCATCCCAGTCCGAATCTCGCCTTCGATGATCTTCATGCGAGTCCTCGTCATGGTGCGACACGATACGAAGGTTCTCGTTGAAGAAGATGAACACCAGGGCCGCACCGGAGATGATGCCCACGCTGACCGCCAACTCCGTCCAGGTCGGCCAATAAGGCATGTTCGAGGGACGTGTGAACGCGATGATGCAGGTGTCAAAGCGGTAAGCGATCACTCCCAGCACGGTCATCACCGAGCATGTCGCCAAGCCCGGCACTCCGCGGCGAACGCGAGGAATGGCCAACAGCACGGCCGGAATCACCGCACTGATCAGCATCTCGAAAACGAAAAGTCCGCCCTGCCATGAGACGATGTTCGCACGCGTGAGTTCGCCGCGATGCAGCAGGTCGCCCATGCGTATGATCGCGTAAGTCGCCAGCACAAATGAGGCTATACGTCCCAGTCCGGCCAGCGATTCCGTCTTGATCTTGTGGCCGAACAACCATGAGGACAGCAGCGACTCGAGCGTCACCATCATCAGGCCCAGGCCCACCGCCGACGTGAAGAACAGCACCGGCAGAATCGGGCTGTACCACAGCGGATGCGTACGGTAAGGCTGAATCAGAAACAGCGAGCCCAGCGATGACTGGTGCAACGTCGACAGACAGATGCCCGCAATCACCAACGGAATGGTCAGCTTGCGAATGATGCGATTGGCGAACTGGAACCACGGGTGCGAGAACAAGGGATGCTCGAGCACCGTGGGAGAAAACTCCAGCGTCAGCACCGTAAGGTAGCACATGACGCACATGGCCACCTCAAACAGCACCGAGTGATGCTGCGGGAAGATCATCGGGTGCCAGATATTCCACGGCAGACCGAGGTCATAAAGCAACCCCACTGCCACGGCAATGTAGCCCAGCAACGCAGTGAGGATCGCCGGCCGTGCGAAATCGTGATATTTCTCCAGGCCGAAGATGTACACCGCCGCCGCGAGCACAAAACCGCCCGCTGCCAGCGCCACGCCCGCCATCACGTCGAACGCGATCCAGAATCCCCACGGCGCCACGTCGGTCAGACCGCTCGTCGCGCCGATGCCGTTCGCAAATCGCGCGACAGTAACCACGGCCCACACGCCCATGCACATCCACAGGACCGTCTTGACCCGTTCGAGAGTTGGATTAGCTCTTGATGAACTCATGCCTTTTTTTCGTCTCCGAGTCACCGGGTCTCTGTGTCACCGCGTCTCTTCGCTTCTTCCGCCTCGGCCTGCAGTTGCACGCGACGCCCGATCACCCAGTAGATCCCGGACATCAGGCCGGCCATGCCCAGCACCACTGGCGGCACCTTGCTCAACGCCGCCCAGGTCAACGCCGGCAGCGGCTCGTCGCCCAACTTCGGCTGCCAGGACAGGAAGTCGAGCGAAATATTCGACAGGTATAGCACCGAAGTGCCGCCGACGTCGTGCTCTCCGTAGATAGTTGGATTGCCCTTCGGGTAATAGCGTTCGGGATGCTCCTTAATCCGCCGATGCGCTTCCGCCAGCATCTCCGCCCGCGTGCCGAAAATGGTCGCCCCGTATGGACAGGCCTCCGTGCAGGCCGGCTGCTTGCCTTCCTGCAGCCGCGGATAGCACAGTATGCACTTGCGAACCCTTGGGGCCGTGCTTTCCCACTGGTAGCGGGGGATCCCGAACGGACACGCCATCATGCAGTAACGGCAGCCCATGCAACGGTTGGAGTCGTATGTCACCGCGCCGTTGTCCTGTTTCTTGAGCGCCCCCACAATGCAGGCCGACGCGCACGCCGGCTCGTTGCAGTGTCGGCACTGCTGGCGAACGTAATGGCCGCCCGGCCGCCCAATGATGGTCGTGAAGCGAGTGGATGAAAGCGAATCCACCTGCTCCTTCCACCTCCACATGTGGTCACGGCCGAGGCCGTATGTCTTCTTGCATGCCCGTACGCACGTCTCGCAACCCGTGCAGAGCGTGGTATCGGTGAGAATCGCCATTACCTTGTTGTCGTCCACAGATTCGTTCATACCGCAACGGTCTCCCTCTTTACCGCCGGGGAAGCTGCGCGTTCAGTTTCCGCAGATCGCCAGCCAGCCTCAGGCACCCAGCGGGTAATGGGCGTGTGCATGAAACTGAGCAGTCCGGCAAACGGCACCAGCACAAACGCCAGCGTCGCCGAAAGCACGTGCAACAGCATGACCGCCTGGTAGCTCAGCGGACTGTACGTCGGGTGCATCGCCAGCAGGCCGGTCGTGAACGGGAATATCAGGAACAGCGGAGTGACAAAACTCCAGACCGGTTCAACCTTGCGAAGCAAGGGCGAATACAGTCGGCCCAGGAACACCAGCAGCCCGCACACTATGGTCGTGATCGTAAGCCAGTCCGACAGTCGCCCCGGCATGGCCGGCCACGCGAAGCCAAGCACTCGCTCCCATAGATAGACGTGAGCCACCATGAACACCGGCACCAGGACAGCACTGATCCGCAGCACCAGATAAACCAGCGAGAGAACCACGTGGTAAAACTCCCACCCGGGTCCGCCAGACCAGTGTCTTCGAAGCAGAACATGTGGCATGACTCGCCAAACCACACGCTGACGCATACGCGTCATGACCGCACCGGTGTGTCCGCTCATGACACGCGTGGCTGCAGCCTCAATCAGACAAATGATCGCCTGGCGCATGAGGCCCAGAAGCATCAACGCGAACGCAAAGCGAAAGACGGGCCCCTGGACCAGGTCGAGCGCAGCTGATAGGTCCGAGTTCAATTACACTCCTCCCATGCGAAGGACAGTGTGAAGAAAAGCACGAGCCGCAATCATAGCTCTTGTGCGCTACTTACCACAAGGCATGAACGCGAAAGAAATCAGCATCTGCAGAGATTTGTTCGTGTGGTGTCTCGATACCGGGCGCCTTCGGCAGCCAGGACGGCCTGCAGGTCGCATGCGGCGCCCCAGAAGAGAGACAGTTGAGCAGGAAAAGAAGTTTCATGCCGCTGGATCGAGCACGACCTTGATGCAGCCTTCTTTTTTCTCTTGAAAGATTCTGTAGCCGTGGGGGGCTTGGGTTAGCGGCAGTCGATGGGTGACCACGAAACTGGGATCGATCTCTCCCTTGCGAATCAGGTCCAACAGCTTGGGTATGTATTTGTGTACGTGCGTCTGGCCGGTCTTGATGGTCAAGCCCTTATTCATAAGCGCGCCGAACGGCAGTTTGTCCAGGAAACCGCCGTACACGCCGGGCACAGATACTGTGCCGCCTTTGCGACAGCAACGAATCACTTGTCGCAGCGCGTGCGCGCGGTCCGTGGACATTGACGCAGCCGTCTTGACCTTGTCGTAAGCCGCATCGGTCGTGTAGCCGTGCGCCTCCATGCCAACGGCGTCGACGCAGATGTCCGGGCCGATGCCCGCAGTCAGATCGAGCAGTCGATCGTAGACATTCTCATCACTTATATCGATGGTCACCGCTCCGGCGTCGCGAGCCATCTGCAGCCGTTGGGGCACGAGGGTCTCGTCGTCGATTGCAATCACCTGGCCGGCTCCAAGCAAGAAAGCGCTTCGGATGGCGAATTGACCGACGGGCCCGCAGCCCCAGATGGCGACCGTGTCATCGTGTTGCACGCCGCACTGTTCGATGGCCATGTAGCCGGTAGGAAAGATGTCTGACAAAAAAACGAGTTGGTGATCCTCGAGATCTGCCGGCAGAATGTGCAGGTTCACGTCAGCGAAAGGCACGCGCAGGTATTCTGCCTGCCCGCCTGCGTATCCGCCCACCAGGTGGGAATAGCCGTATATGCCCGCCGGCGAGAAGCCGAAGGCCGCCTCCGCCAGGCGAGGATCGGGATTGGTGTTGTCGCAGCAACTC
Organism: Phycisphaerae bacterium; assembly: GCA_046704145.1. Classification (GTDB taxonomy): domain Bacteria; phylum Planctomycetota; class Phycisphaerae; order UBA1845; family PWPN01; genus JACQVT01. Next base: position 6,524 of record JBJKSL010000427.1, on the reverse strand, counting down.
CAGAGTTGCCGCTTGCAGAAGAAGCACTGGCCGCACGCGATCGGAAACGGCACAACTACGCGGTCGCCCATTCGCACCTTGTTTCCGTCAACATCGGATCCGATTTCCTCGACGATGCCCATGGCTTCATGGCCGAGAATGTCTCCCGGTTTCATGGCCGGAACGAATCCGTCGTACAAATGCAGGTCCGACCCGCAGATGCAGGTGGAGGTCACCCGAATGATAGCATCTCGGTGGTTGATGATGGTCGGGTCCGCTACGGTTTCGACTTTAACCCGATGAGGGGCGCACCAGACAAGCGCTTTCATGATTGGGTCCTTTTATCTTTGCGGTTGCTCCTGCCGCTGAACGTCCACACAACTCGATCACTCGGTGCGTTTCTTTCCCAGGCCGGTGCAGGTGCCGTGAGGTTGGCCGACGATGGTCGGTGCCTCGCCGCACTCCATAACTACTTTGAAGTTGCGCAAGTCGTCTTCGAACATTCTTTGGGGCGAGTGGCCGAAGAGGGCGGCGAGCCAGCGACCCAGCCGACCGGCAGGGGGCAGATAATCCATGAAGGCGCGAACCTCGGTGCCGCGGTCGCCGCGGGCACGGGTGAAGCGGATCTCGCCGACGGTGCGCACGTCCCCGCCCGGCAGCGAACGCCAGGCGATTCGTGCGTTGGGCTCGTCATGAGTGACTTCGGCGTCCCACTCGACGGTGCCGCCCAGGACTCGCGGAGCACGTGCCGCCCAGTGCGAGCGGCGTTCGTCATAGACACGCACGGAATCCAGATGCTTGAGCACGCGCGGCAGGTTCTCGAAGTCCCGCCAGAACCTGTAGAGTTCCTCCGGCGACTTGTTGATGAGCAGGGCTCGCTGCACGTGGATACCGTATTCTGAGATTTCTCTCGGCTGCTCTGCCCGCATCTTTTCAAGCATCTCGCGCGGCGCGAAGGCTTTCTGACCGGCGAGGCCGCGATAGACGAGTACGCCGCCAATGCCGGCCGCCAATGCTCCCGGTATGTTGCGGCGAGACAAGCCAAAGGCGGCGAGGATTGCACCGGCTGCGACGGACGCCACACGCTCTCCGGTGGGCAGATAGACAGGCTGTTGGGGCGAGATCATCTGTTCGCGTCGCGCCCGCCTGCGCTCCTGCCGCCTGATGCGGCGTCGTGTTGCCCGTTGTTCCACTTGCTCCGCGATGCTCTGAACCATTTGTGACATGCCTGCGACCTCCAAAGTTCGAAGGCTGCTACCCACAATTAGCAGGCCATATTTTAGTTGTGAAAGTGTGGGCAAGGACCGAGAAGAAGCGGGTTGCAGTTACGCGGTCGGCTTTGGTAGCAATGCCCATGCTGGCCTTTGCTTCGGCGAGGGCCGGTAAAGGCGGCCATCAGATCATGCCACAGGTGAGAATTGCATGCGCTACCGATCGTGGATACGGCAGGTCCCGGACAAGGCCCGACGCTTTTGGTTGGGAGGGATTATCTGTCAAGTTTTTTTGGCTGATCTTTTCGGATGATTGTATATATCAAACTGGGCTGGGACAATTCGGTGCACGGCGCATCGGGAAGGTTATTGGCCCCAGTCAGTCGGGTGGGGTCCCAATGCACCTTAAGGCGTTGGCTTATTGGTCCCGCCTCGCGACAGGAGGCTGCATTGAAGCCACAAAACACGAAGCTCAAGAAGCCTATCAGCCTTGACGGCCAGTGGCGCGGCGATCAACAGGTCCAGGAACCTGCCGTCCCGAAACCGTCCGGCTCTTCCAGCGAACGCGTCAGCACTGTGTCGCTGCGCAACGGGATGAAGCTGACTCAGGACATTTTTGACAGTTCGGGCATTCTGCTGCTGGCGGCGGGGATGGTTGTCACCCCTCGCTTTCTGTCGTTGCTCAATCGGCGGCAGATACGTTTCGTGACTCTGGGGGCCAGGCACATTCCGCAGGCAGTGGAGACGTTGCAGACCGCGTACACTCGTCAGTTGGATGAATTGCTCGCTCACGAGTTGCAGATCCCGTCTCCGGCAGTGCCCTATGGTGCTCGTCGCCGACCGAAACTTGCGCTGCGTAACATGTTGGCGGAAGCCAAGCGCGGGATGGGCAAGCATGCGCTTGCCAGCGAGAGGCTGCAGGACACGGTGGTGAGCCTCGAACATCGTGAGCGGCTGCCGGGTGCGGAGATGCACGCGGTGGTCAAAGACTTCGCGGACATGGTTTCGCTGGATGTCGATCTGCTGGCCATGACCATGAGCATGCAGGAGCCGAAGAACGAGTACCTGTTCGACCATTGCGTGAACGGCTCGCTGCTTAGCATGACCATCGCGGCCTACCTGGGATGGCCGCGCGAGCAAGTGGTTGACATAGGTTTTGGAGCGTTGGTACAGGATGTGGGCATGCTGCGCGTATCGAACGAGATTCGTTTCGCGCCTCGGCCGTTGACGCAATTGGAGCGGTTGGACATCGAGTCGCACCCGATTCATACGCTTGATTACCTGGAGGGCATCGACGGTCTGTCCAGTGCGGCCAAGTTCATCGGCTATCAGGTACACGAGCGGTACGATCGCAGCGGTTATCCGCGGCGACGTTCGGGGGCGTTCATTCATCTTTACGCCAAGATCGTGGCCATCGCGGATACCTATGCGGCCATGACTCGGCCGCGGCCCTATCGGCCGCCGATGCCGCCTTACGAAGCGGCCAAGGCGATCGTGCTGGAGGCGGGCAAGGGGCGTTTCGACCGTGAGTACGTGCGAGCCTTTCTGGACTGTCTGTCGCTGTTCCCGATCGGCAGTTGGGTGCAGTTGAACAACGGGACCATAGCCAAAGTGGTGCGGGCCAATCCTGGCATGCACACTCGGCCGGTTGTGGCGGTTCCCGACGAGTGCGGTGAGCCGACCGATACGGTGATCGATCTCTCGCGGGAGAGCAGGCTGGAGATAGCCGGTGCGCTACGCCAGTCTGAAGCCCTGCGAGAGTTGAACAAAACCGTGGTCATTGCTTCGGCGTGAGGTCCTTTGCTCGGGAGCCGGCCTACCTGGGGAGTTTGTCGGCGTAGTCGGTGAAGAACCTGGCGACGCGCGGCATGAACGAATCCAGTGTCGGATATGTGGCGCGATGCTTCTCGTACTCGTTGGCCAGCAGGCCGGCCAAGTCCGGCACCCAGATGAAGCCTCGGCCGGCTTCTTCCCTGCCTGCAACCCATCCTGCGATCGTGCCGCGCGCGGCGGCGGTGTGACGAAGTGTGCACGCCCGCACCATCGACTCGTAGATCACTGTCTTGCTGTTGCCGTAGGCCTGCCGGTTCATCTCTTCCTTGCAGGTTGGAAAGATCCGGTCGGCGGCGGCTTGGAGTTCCTTCCAGTGGCGGTCGACCAGGACGTTGGTGTACGAGTGGCAGAATTCGTGCACGATGGTCGAGACACTTCCCTGCGGCCAGATTGGCAAGCCTTGGCGATCAAAGCTCCATGCTCCGATGATTGAATACATTTGCAGCGGTCTGTCCTTCGGTTTCAGGCTGCAGCCGTAACACCCGCCGCCGTTGAGCAGTCCGACTACGAGGTGAAACTCGACAGGGGATCGGCTGCCCATGTAGTCATCGAACCATCGTTGCAGATCTTGGCTGCCGAGAGTTGCGTTCAGGCTGGCGGCGGCAGATGAGTAGAAGTCTGCGTGTCGCTTGGTAAAGGCGACGAAGTCGCTTTGCTTGACGAAGGCGTCGGCCTTGGCGAGGAAGTCGCGTGCGTCTTGCCGTGTCCAGCGGGCATCGAGCCTGAAGTCCGGCGAGCCGAAGGGCGTGCGGAGGGCCAAGTGTTGGGGGCTGACGAGGTGCACGGCCATGCTCATGACGGCGTCGTAGCTGACGCCGTGGTCGCGGCGGAGTTGTCGAGCCAGGCGTACCACCGGATGGTTGCGGAATCGGCCGAACTGGTCCTCGACTTCGTCAGCGTAGGGGGAGTTGGAGTTCTGCATGTTGTACTCGGGGTTGCCGGCGAGTCGGAAGATGATGCTCATCAACTCCACTCGGGGGTCGACCAGGGCTTGGATCGCGGGCTTGGTGGCGGGGTTTGAGGTCGGTTGGCTGGATGCGCGTGCGCCGGGTTGCGCGGGCTGGGAGGTGGAGTGCGAAGCCGCAAGCGGCAGAGGGGCGGTTACGGCCTGGACGGTGGGTTCGTTCAGCGCGAGGGAGAAGAAGGTCAAGAAGCTGAGATAAGCGGCGGTCATGATCATGTCCTCACCCTTTCATGCCCCTTCCGAGTATTAGAACAGACGTGCTGCTCTGCACAATGTTACACGCATTCGCGTATTTGTGAGCGCGGCGGATGGCGCATAAGTCTTTCGCGGAGAGTGCTTGGGTCGCCGTGGCGGGCACAAGTCCCAAAGTGCGCTTGGTATTTGCGGGTGTTTGGTGGCTTGTTTTGGCTTTCGGTGGCTTTGGGGCGAGAGACGAGTAGCTGTCAGTATTCTGCTAACTGCTGGTGCGAAGCAGGGTTACGCTTGGTTTGGGGCATGGCGAGTTTGGCTTCGTCTTTACAGACAGCTTTTTGGCTGTGAGTTGTGGGCCGTGAGCTATGAGCCCTGCTTGTTGCTGGCGGGTTGTCAAAGAGCGGTGGCGTCCAGAGATAACGCGGCGGGTGCTCCGTTTCGACGCACACACTTGGGAAGAAAAGTCTATCTCAAGCTATACTGTTCGCGGGAGGACTTGGAATGAGCGCTGGGTTGGTTGGCGGAATTCTGGGAGCGGTCATCGGCACTTTAGGTGGCATGGTGGGGACGTACTTCAGCATCAAGAACACGAACGGCCCGCGGGAGCGAGCGTTCATGATCAAGTCGGCCGTCGTGTGCTGGGTTGCGGTGTGCGCGTTCGTGGCTCTGGTTCTGCTTTTGCCGGTTCCGTACCGGTACTTGCCGTGGGTGGTCTACGTCCCTCTCTTGTTTCTGGGTATCAGGTACGGTAATCGTCGTCAGCATGCCATAAAGCTGTCGGAGGCGAGGCGGAGCGAGGGGGTGAGGCGTGGGCGTGTGGGTCGCAGTGCCGAGTTCCGCCCTCAATCCAAGACAAAGAGAGTGCCCACAGATCACAAGGATTGACACAGATAACACGCATTTACGTATGGTGGAGCGGACACGGTTGTGAGTGCGAAGCCGCAAGCGGCCAGAGGGGGAGTTGGGGTTGAGTGCGAAGCCGCGAGCGTCAGCTAGTCCAGATTGAGCAACAAGGTGCTTGCCGTGCCATAGAAGATAGAGTATACTGCTTGAAGTAACGTTGTCTTTTCCAAGGAAGAAAGGAGGTCCATCATGCGTGTGATTCATTCCCAGATTGCGTTGTCAGGCCTCCTCCGCGCTGCTTTCTGAGTCATACCTCGGATTCCGCCAGAAGAGGCTTTCCCTTCAAGAACACTGAATCAGGCACTTACGTGTCGTTAATAATGTCCCATGCGCAATCTTGATTGCGCATTCAGGAGCTCATATGAAGTGGCCAAGAAAGCCTCGGCCGCAGGCGCCAGACGTCTGCGCAGAATTGTGGGAAGATGACGGGGTCGATCCGCGCAAGTTCTTCAAGGTTGCAGCCCGTCGAAACGATCGCAAGCTCTTGCAGTTGTGTAAGCAAGTACAGCGGAGTCTCAGTTTTCTGCTGGGTAGCGAATGTCGAGATCGAGTCCTTCAAGAGTTGGAGGTGATATCGGTCAGCCCTGCTCCAGACAGTTCTCGGTTGCTGGTCAGCGTTAGAGCGGCCAAGCCGGGCCAACAGTTCAGCCGGGATGTGCTGCTGGAAACGCTCAAGAGGGCCCAGCCCTGGCTGCGAACGGAAGTCGCAGCAGTGGTGAGTCGCAAACGGGCACCGGAACTTGTATTTGAGGTATGTCCGTACGAGGAGGGGAACCCATGAGTCGAAAGGTGGAAGTGCCTCCAGTATACATCTGGACCCACGAACCGTTAGGCTCGGAAATCAAAGCTGCTGTCGAACGAATTCGCCAGGCTGAAGATGTTCAACAGATCGCCATAATGCCTGATGTACACCTTGCAGGTGAGGTGTGTAACGGTTGTGTTATCGCAACGAGCCATCTGATCTACTCTGAGGCTGTCGGCGGCGACATCGGTTGCGGAATGGCAACGATGAGATTCGACTGCTCAGCAGAGATTCTGGCCAGCGAAGGTGCGGCTGCCCGAGTCCTGGCTGGTCTGTATGATTGTGTCCCCTTCAATCGGCATTCGCGGAGGACGATGTCTGTTCTGCCTGCTGAGCTTGAGCAGGCAGCGTTGAGCGATCCTCACCTGAGCACGTTAGGACGACGTGACGGCCGAGTCCAATTCGCAACCCTCGGAGGTGGAAACCACTTCGTGGAGTGTCAGGCTGACGAACAGGGGCGACTTTGGGTGATGGTTCACACCGGTTCGCGAGCAATGGGACAGGCGATCCTCGCTCATCATCTGAAGAATGCGTTTCGCACGAGAAGCGGCCTTGGAGCGCTCGACGCGACCGACGCACTCGGCAAGTCTTATTTGGCGGATGCACAATGGGCTGTCAGGTATGCAGCGTTGAGCAGGGC
>JBJKSL010000426.1:0-5008 GCA_046704145.1 Phycisphaerae bacterium | reverse complement strand
GGGCAGCAACAACACCCACAGGTAGACTTCAATTCGCGAGCCCCACCGCACCGGCTCGCCCGCGAAATTGAATTGCAGCGGCACCCGGGCCGGTATCGCATGAGTCAGCACCGTGTAGTAGATCCCGGCCAGACAAGCCAACCCCGGCAGATGCGACCACAAAGGATGGTGTAGCCTATTTGTCATTGGCGGACTCCTTGCCTTCGTTGCCTACCACGTCATCCACAAGCTTGCGGAACTGCTCCGGGGTCAGCCCCAGATGAAACGCGTCCGTGACCAGTTCGCGCAGCCTGCCGACCAGCCGCCGCTCCAACTCCGCCTCACCGGCCGGCGTAGACCTCAAAGGCGCGATCCGCGCCCGACTGCCCAACCGAATGTGAACGATCCCCTGCTGCTGGAGCACCTGGTACGCGTGTCTGGCCGTGTGCAGGTTGATGCCCAACTCCCCGGCCAACTCTCGCACCGACGGGAGTTCATCCCCTGGCCGTAATGTTCCCTGGCGTACCTGGTCCTTGATCGCAGAAGCGATCTGACTGTACACCGGTCGTTGGTCAGCAGGATCGATAGCAATCAGCATGACAACCCATCCATTCGCAGTGTTATAGAACAACTATAACACTCATGCAAAAGATTGTCAAGCGTCTTCAAATGAAGTGGAGCCGACGCCTGTAGCAGGGTCTGTAACGTCGGTTTTGATTAACGTCGGTTTTGATTAACGTCGGTTTTGACTAACGTCGATTTTGACTAAGGTGCGATCTTGGTGGGTGCGGACCGATGGGGCTGTTCGCTGAGTTCAGCCTTGGCCCGCTGGATCTGTTCGATGAAGCGATCCTTGGGGATGTAGCCTCGCAGCACCTTGTAGCGGCCGTCCGGGGCGACCAGGATGCACGCAGGCGCCGAGTTCACCCCGTACTTGGTGACGTACTGCTCGTAAGCCGGCCCGGCGGACTTGTCCACGAGGATGTTCACCGTGTCGGTGAACAGGCTGCCCACCTGGTTGTCGGCCAACACGTCGCCGTGCATGCGGTTGGCGTCGCTGTCCAGGTACCACTTGTAGAAGATGAACACGATCTTGTGCTGCTGAGCGGCCGTTTCCTCAGTCTTCCGAAGCTGCTCGGGCGACTGGAAATTCCACTGCCATTTGTAGTCTGCACACCCAGCCAGCAGCGGCGGCAACAGGGAAATGAAAATAAGGTTCCTGACGGCGGTTCTTGTACGCATCGCCCATCCTTTAGCAAATGCCGTAGCTGGTCTTTCTGTTCAAGGATTGATTGTGGCGCGGGCGTTCTCCCCCGCCGCATGGCCGCGCCATTGGCGATGGACCCGTGGGGCAGCAAGTTACGCGTCAACCGCCAAGCGCCGAAGGAGACTACTGCGGATCAGGCAGCTACCACGGTCTGCTGCTCGCCCGCCGGGGCCGGCCGGTTGGTGATGAACACAGTCTGGAAAAGATCCACATTATCCAGCTTGTATCGGAAGTCGACCTCCAGCCCGGTCTCCTCGACCAGTTCCCGCAGGCACAGGTCACTTCGCCAGCCCAGATGCTGGCACAGGGGGCAAAGCAGCTTCTCGATCGTCCCGACCAGCCGATTCGTCGACCGGAAGTGGTTGATGATCACGATCTGCCCGCCGGTCCGAGTGACCCGCCGCGTCTCCTCGATGAGTTTGACCGGGTCGCTCACCACAGTTACTACGTGGCTCAGCAGCACGTGGTCGAAAGCATTGTCCGGAAAAGGCAATTGCAGTGCGTTGCCCAGGGCCAGTTGCACGCCACTCAGCTTGTGTTCCTCGACGCGCCGCAGAGCTCGCCCCAGCATCCCTTCGCTCAGGTCGATCCCAACTACCTTCGCGTGCGGAGGATACGATGGCAGGGCCAAGCCGGTGCCCACGCCAATGTCCAGGACGCGCTCCCCCGGCCGAATAGCCATGCGTTGGATGGCCCGCGTCGTTCGCCGATGAACGATGCTCGGCCAGAAGACGTCGTAAAAATAGGCCCAGACGTTATAAATACTGCGTGTCGTTTTTTCCTGCATACGCAATGCCTTCCCGAAAAAGTCGAATAGCAATTTAGCGAGGATTTCGCAAACTCGCAAGCGGTTCTGGGCACCTTCGTAAAAATGTGCGGCTTCCCGTCTCCAGGCCGCCAGTACCCGCCGCTCCCTTCAGCTTGTCCAGGCCCCCGCCAAAAAACTTGCCCAGCGCCAAGCATCCCTTCAAGCCGCCTCCAGTACGCCGGCCGAGGCATGCAAAAGCCACACACACATCGCTGCCTGAGGAAACCCCCCATTCGAAGACGCTGATAGGCTATCGGACTGTGGAACTGAATTCCAAAAACGCCTATCATTTCATGAAAACGGTGCTTGAACCCCGATGAATGTGGTAGTGGGCGAGCCCGGATGAGTGGTGAGCGGACTTTCTCGAATTGAGAGTGCCAGGAGACTGGCAAAACGATGTCTTCCAAGGATTTATTGTCGATTATCGAGGACTGGCCTTACGAGCCGGGGCACATCAGCGTCCGCAAGATCCGCGGACGGGACGGGCGCATCAAAATCCAGATGCGCATCAACCTCGGCGTCCTGCAGATGGAGACGGAAGGCCGTCCAGACGGCGAGCGTCCCTACAACCGCGAGTCGCTCCTCCAGCACCACACGGAGAGACTGGAGGACCACAAGCGGCGTAACGGCACCGACCTAGGGTTTGCCCTGGACTCCGAGGAATGCCGTGAGATCCGCGAGGAGGCCGTCCAGTACTACCACCGCTATCTGGCCAACTTTGTCCTCGAGGACTACGAGGCCGTGGCCCGAGATACGCAGCGGAATCTGGAGGTGCTCGAACTCTGCACCAAGTACGCCGACGAGGATGAGGACAAGTACGCCCTTGAGCAGTACCACCCCTACATCCTCATGATGAACGCACGCAGCAAGGCTCTGCTGGCCATGGACCACGAGCGGTTCCGCACGGCCCTGGCCCACGTGAACAGCGGCCTGCGGCGGATCAAGGACTTCTTCAGGGCCTACGGCGAGCCCCGCGCCTACCGCATGAGCGGCGAGGTTGAGGTCCTCAAACTGCTCCGCAAGGAGATCATGGCCCACGTGCCGGAGGACCCGATTCACCGAACTCAGCGTTTGCTCAGGAGAGCCCTGAAGGAAGAGCGGTACGAGGATGCCGCGCGCCTCAGGGATGAACTGGAAGTGCTGCGAAAACAGCGAGGTTTCGGCGAAGATTAGACAGACGCGCTGGCGACGCGCCTATATTAAAAATAGAAGACGAAAGAAAAGAGCCGCGAAAGTAAGCGAAGCGTTAGACCTTCGAGGAATCTAACGAATTGCAGGACGATCGCGGCTCTTTTCTTGTTTTTTGCGCTCGCCCCGCTTCGAGCGACCATGCCAATGACGTTTTGAATACACGCTCCGGCGGGCAAGGCACTTCTGGAGGGTTGGCCTGCGCATCGACCGCCGCGCACGAGAATACCCGAATGGGTATTATTTTTCTCCGCAGAACATACCGCTCTCGCCACAGACGACGAAGCTCTCCGCCACCCGCTTGAGCGTCTCCCAGTGGCGGCGAATGCGGGCGGCCTCGTCCGGCGTGATCGCCCCGTCGTTGGCAATCGAACGGCTGACTTCCTCGAGCATGTCGCTGAATTCCTTCACCAGTTGCTGCGTGCCCATGAGCAGGTCGGTGTTGTACTTCTTGGCGTCGACTTCCGGATTGGGGGTAAAGAACCCGCCGGCCTGGTGGCAAAGCCAGTTGACGACATCCATGTCGCCCGTGTGCTGCACGATCTCCGCCAGCCGATCCAGCGGATTGCGTGCCCCGCTCGAATCGGGGTCCTCTGCATCGAACGGCTGGCACCACTTGTAAACCAGTGCCGGCGACAGCTTGAGCTCCGCCGCCAATGCCTTGGCCCCGATCTTGTCCACCGCCAGCTTCAATACTTCGTCGCTACGATCCATGGCTTGTAACCCACAGTTTGCATGCTTCAGAGAGAAGACTGCCCACAGATTACACAGATTAACACAGATTTGAAACATACCTGCACCGACAGTAGGCTTGAGATTCGTCCGCTGCGAAGACGGTCGTGCCGGGGTTCAGACGTCTCGTTCGGCAGCAGGGCTGGAGGCTGCTGGTGATCATGTGGGCTCATGAGAGCATCGATCGTCCCGACGCATGCCCTATTCGGCTCGCGCGCATCTTCGGAACAAAATGCTCGGCCGTGGTCTTCTATGGGCAAAAGCTAGACTCTCCGCCAAGTGCATCAGATAGGAGCTCTGGACCCGAATGGCCCACCGAAATCTCCAATCTTGGCATGGAGGACGCAAATCTGCAGGCCGAGGAGTGGATCCGATCCCATGCATTCAAAGACTGGAAGCCTCCGTTTCCACTCTGCGCCGAATGTGGGCACAAAATAGTTGGCGAGCCTTCAGGAAACTGCCCTGAGTGTGGGAGCGTGCTGTAGCATACACTGTCCTCTCTTCCCATCTGTGTTAATCTGTGTCATCTGTGGGCAATAACTCTTCTTCCCGAGGTAACCCGTGGCTCAGACACGCCGCCAGATCGAAGCACTACTGAACGAGGCCGGCATCCGTCCGCTCAAGCGGTTCGGACAGAACTTCCTCATCGACGGCAATCTCATCCGCAAGCTGGCCCAGGCCGCTGCGGTCCAGCCTGACGATGTCGTGCTCGAAGTCGGCCCCGGCACAGGCACCCTCACGGAGGAACTGCTCGCCGTCGCCGGGCACGTCGTATCGGTGGAGATCGACAAGGGCCTGGCCGGCATCTGCACCCGCCGCTTCGCCGACAACCCGCGTTTCACCCTGCTGCACACAGACGTACTCGAACGCAAGAGCCAGATCGCCCCCATCGTGCTGGAGACCCTGCGAGCCCGCCAGGCAGAGCTCGGCGGCCGCATGATGCTGGTCGCCAATCTGCCGTACCAGGCAGCCACGCCGCTGGTGGTCGACCTGCTGCTCGGCGACGATCTGGTCTCGCCGCTGTGCTTCACCGT
>JBJKSL010000425.1:0-3349 GCA_046704145.1 Phycisphaerae bacterium | reverse complement strand
GACATGCAGCACGATCGGCTTGTCACTTTCAGCCGGTTGGAAGACCAGCAATTCACCTTCACTCGCTGCAATGGGACGTTCACGAGCCGCAGCCAGACGCTTTCCGTTCGAACTCCAGGCCAACGTCCTAAAACTCTCCGGCACCGAGAAGATTTCATCACCACTGGCTACTTGCCAGATGCGAAGACTTTCATCCCGTTCCAAGTCGCTTCTCACCAACGCTGCGATACGAGTCCCGTCGGGATTCCAGGCCAATTTCCTCGACACGTGGTCACCGTCTGCCACCAAAACACGCTTGGTGCCGTCAGACACGTTCCAAATCGTCAACGTCTCACCCAGGCTCGACGACGCCAGGTGCTTGCTATCCGGGCTCCACGCCAACGAAGGGCTCGTTCGTGGAGGGCACTTCAGGACGCGTTCCCGGCGATTACTCGCCATATCCCAAATGTGGATCGTCGAATCGGCGTCCAATGACGCAAGATGCGTACCATCCGGGCTCCATGCGACATGCCATGCGCCGCCATGGTGGCCCCGCAGGACGGCCGATTCGCCTTGGCAACGGGACAGCAGATAGTACCACTCCCAGGATCGACGATCCGGCTTCCCGGGTTCGGGACTGTGAGCGTCCAGCGTCTCGGCCAATCGACCCATGTGGCCGTTTCTCCAATCCTGGTAGGCCAGCCGTATGTGAGCCAGATAGAGGTTCTCTTCAGATGCATCGCGCTGCAGCAAGGCCTCGCGCTCCTGACGTCGGGCCAATTGCAGGTTCTTTTCCGCCAGTATCTGCAAGTCCTTCGCCAGGCGACGCTGTTGCTCGGCCACGCGTTTCTGTTGCTCGGCCTGCTTGCGCTGCTGTGTTTCCCCAGCAAGGGCCTGTGCCGTGCGATTCTTCGCGCCGGCAATCATGATCGTGGCGACGCTCAGTCCGACGAGCGTCAGTATCATCATTACGACCGCTGACCAGGACACCGCCTGATGGCGACGCAGCCATTTTCCGGCACGTTCGGCCACGGACAGGCGTCGCGCGTGAATCGGCTCATGGGCGAGAAACCGCTTAAGATCCTCCGCCAGCGAGCCAGCCGTGGCATAGCGGGCTTGCGGTTCCTTGGAAATGGCCTTCAATAGGATCGTTTCCAGATCCCGGGGAATGGCCCGGTTCAAGCGACGCGGCGCCACAGGCTCCTCGTTGGGGATCTGCTGTATGAGTTCCTGCCGACTGCCGCTGCCGAATGCCGGTTGAAGTGTGAGCAACTCATAGAGCGTCAGGCCCAGCGAGTATACATCCGTACGATGGTCCAACACGCCGCGCTCGCTAGAGAGCTGTTCCGGGCTCATATACCGCAGCGTGCCGAGCAGATCGCCTGTCATCGTGAGACTGACGCTGCTCTCCGACATGGCAAGGCCGAAGTCCGTAATCCACAACTTCCCCATCTCGTCGACGATCAAGTTCGACGGTTTGATGTCCCGATGAACGACGCCCATCCGATGCGCGTGTTCCAGGGCTTCGGCCGCCTGGATGCCCAGTGCAACCACATGCCGAAAGTACTTCGGGCCGCGGGTCGAACGATCTGTGGACATCCCGGCTTGCATCGGCGCGTCCGTGTCGACCGTACCGGCGGCGTCTTTCGAATCGACGGCAGGGTCGTGCCTGTCGGGACCTGCCGTCCCAGGTTCTCCGTCGTCACCTGGGCACGCCATACGCCCAATTGCAGAATTATACGGCGTATCGGCACTCGCGTGCTCCTTGCCGAGAATCAGTCCCGATTCTTCACGCAGTTGATGGATCAGTGAAGCCAACGTCTGCCCATCCACATACTCCATCACGTAGAAATGGACGGCCCGCTCACATCCCACCGCGTAAACCTGCACGATGTTCGGATGCTTCAGCGCCGCGGCCGAGCGAGCTTCATTCTGAAACCGTTGGAGTTGACGCGGGTCGAGCATGGCGGCGAACGGCAGCACCTTCAAGGCCACCCTCCGGCCCAGCGAAATCTGCTCGGCTTCGTAGACGATGCCCATGCCCCCGCGGCCAATTTCCCGCATGATGCGATAATCGCCCAAGATCCCACGTAGTGGCAGCGCATGGTCGGCGGCCTCTCCCCCCGCGCAAACGACGCCCAGAGACGCCGCTACGTCTCCCAGGCCGGGCAATTCGGCTAGAAACTCCAGGGCTGGCAGCAGTTCGCGCAGCTGACCGGCATAGTCGGGGTGCGCGGCCGCGTAGGTCTCCACGTCCACCGACTGCCCCGCGCGGAGCTTGTCGGCAACCTCCTCGATCAACTCGTCCAACGCGATGTCGACGTTCTCTTGATCGCCATTAGTGCGGACCATCATATGCCCCCCATGTCTCGTCAGCCAGCAACGCGCGTAATCGTTGCACGGCACGAACATGACGCTGCTTCGTCGCCGCCTCGGTGATTCCCAGCACCTCGGCACACTCGGCGCTGGATAACTCCTCCAAGTGACGCAGTAGGATGATCTCGCGATCGTACTCCGATAGCTTAGCCAGAATCTGCTGCACTCGGGCTCGCAGCTCGGCGCGGAGCAGGCGTCTGACAGGGCCGGTATCCCTTGCCAGGAAACCCTCCGCCAGCCAGGTTGCAGACGCATCAGAAATGGGCATCGACTGCTCTCGCTTCACCGAGCGTTTGTCACTTCGAATATGGGCACGGTGCAGATCGACCAACCGGTTGAAGGCGATCTGCCGCAGCCAGGGGTAAAACGACACCGGGCGCGACTGGAGGTACTCGGTGAGCCGACGGGACGCGTCGACCAAGGCCTCTTGAACCACGTCCGATGGATCCACCCGCGGCGAGAGTCGATCGTCCATACGCATCGCCACCATTCGCCGCAACTGCCCACGGTATCGGGCCAGAAGCTGCTCCCGGGCCTCTTGGCACCCACCGGATGCCCTTTCGATCAGCTGGCGGGTATCCGGATCGTCGCTGGCGCCCAAAGTGCGGCCCTCCATACATGAGTTACGTAAAACGCTTCGTGTAGGTGACAGGTCGGTCGCAGATTTCCGGAAAGCTCTTGATGGTGAGAGAGAAAGCCCTTGCGGCAAACGGCATTACAGCTTTATAGGCTTACGATGGTACCCGCATTATCCACCCGCGACAGGGAGCACGCAAGGACGTTTTACCCCCCTATAGAATGCATCCCGTCAAGAGGAGACGCCGATGGTGGCAAGGCCAAAGAGGACTGGCGGCAAATCGATAAGGCTTTCCACGTCGCGGAGTGGATGCGAAAAGACTTTTGGACTGAGCGATTCGCCGCCGGAGTTGTCGCGACGGTGCCGATGCCCGCCCGGGGCTGGCGTCATATCGTCGGCGGTGTTGTGCAGCGATTT
>JBJKSL010000424.1:0-5318 GCA_046704145.1 Phycisphaerae bacterium | reverse complement strand
GTGTAATTGCCCGTCACCAGGCCAAGCACCACGTCGGTTCGGCCACGCAGCTCCTGAACGAGCGGCTCAATCCCCGGCAGCAGATGCACCCGATCCGCATTTTCGCGAAGGCTCTCCTCCAACTCGCGTAGATACGTCTCGCGAAAGTGGTCGTGATGCAGGTGGGCATCCTCGACGCCGGCCAGCGAGGTCGCTTCCTTGTAAATGAGCGGATCCAGCCCCCCTGCTATGGTCAACTGCTTGAGGCTGAAGGCCTCACCAAAGCAGCGGACCCCGGCCTTCTCCATCCCGCGTATGCCCGCCCCACCGGTGAGCAAGAGCGTCCCATCCACGTCGAAAAGCAGCAGTTTCATCGGAAGGATTGTACGAGGAATTTCGGGATGCGGGAAGCGGGAGGCGTGGCGCGGGAAAGAGCAACGAACCGCGCGGTCTACCCCCGCGCACTTCTGCTCACACCGCCCCCAATGATCCCTGCCAACCGAGCCCGACAGCGATACAGAAAGACCAGTTCCATCACAGAAACAACAAAGTACGCCGCCGTAGCGAGATTGACCACGCCGCGAAGGAACCTGTCCGAGAAAGGCGTCGCACCGCCAGACGCAGTGAACTGTTGGTACTGCAGAAAAATGACCACCTCATTTAACGCGAGCCATGCAACAGCAACCACGCACAGTAAAGAAAAGAGCGTTCGGATTTGGATCTGTTTGGCCGCCAGGAATCGATAGAGGTACGTGTAACACGCAAGGTTGGCCGCCACCGCCACCATCGCATTGAGCATCCAAAAAGGCCAGACCAACCGGTGACTTGGCGCTAATCCGTACATCATCGGCCTCACGAAGTGAGTGCCGAGTGCGACCAGCGCGAGAACCCTTACGACCGTCCCGAGTCCGGCCAAGCCCCCGCCTGCAAGGTAGGGCGATCGTCGCGTCGTCTTGAACATCGCCCAGGTCAGGACGATACCTATGGGGATCGGAAGCAGCCGGAAGCAAGCGGAGGCGAAAGCTATGAAGAGCCCGGCCAAGAAAAGGCCATAGCTCAACATCCACAAAGCTGTCGAAAAGCAATTGACGCCAAACAGCCACGAGACACCGCGTCTCGCGCCGCGCAGCCACTTGATCTCGGCATCGTCCATCAGCGACATTTCGACCGCCAAGCCGCACTCGGGGCAGAGTCCCGCTACGCTGAGCGTGCGGAGGTTATAGCCGCAGTGGATGCAGTAGAGATCTGTCTCGACCTGGACGTCGGCAGTCAGCAAACGGTCGGGCAGGGACGGCGGTTGCATGGACCGCGATGATAACGTCCTATAATGGCACTGCAAGCGGGAGCCGTGGCCACAAACTATCGCAATCCCCAGACCTCATCTGAATGCGCGGGGATCCGGCTTCGCCAAGGCTACGCCGGGACGAGTAAGCCCCGCGGCTCGCATTGTTTCATCCCTTATCCTCCCCCATCTTCCCTCATCCCGCTTCTCCCTGCCCGATAACCACGCGCAAAACCTGCCGTTACAACCCGCAGATTCTATCTAAACCCACCCCTCGCGATTGCCGTTTCTCACACAGTACCGCCAGCAATAGCACCTGACGGCGAAACCAGTCGCCGACTGTCTGCATTTTGCCGGAAGGAACGAATTCGGATAAGGCCGACAGGAAGGCCGAGGCCTTTGGGGTGCGGCTATGGTGCGTTTGACGGGAGCAGCACTTGGGTTCTTTGCGTTCGCAGTGACCGTCTTTCTCGGACTCTCAGCGGGCAACTCTTTCGAAGCGATCATAAACCGGGCCATGCAGGCGTTGTTTACCTTCTTCGCCCTGGGTCTGGTTGTCGGATGGGTTGCCAACCGAGTCGTGGACGAGCACGTGATCAAGGAACATCGTGAACTGTTCCCCGATGATTACGCCACGGAGTCAGAGGCTGGAGCGCAGCCTGAAACTGAACCCGAACCTGCCGCCGCCCGCTGATGGCGAGAGTCGCGCGGCGAATCGGCCAGCTCAACATGAGCTCGGCGAGCCGGCCCGTCCTCGGGCCGATGGATGAACGAGACAATACCCCCGCCGTGGTGGAAATGACTCGGCGGAGTTGGAAAAGCTAAGTCTATTCGCGATTCGACATGCGGGACCGTCTTCCAGCTGGTCATTCGGACCGGCAAGATGCCGGTCCCCCACAAGAAGAAGTCGACGTATTGCGGGAGTATGTAATGACCGAGACCCAGATCGATGTCCAGCAACTCTGGAAGGACTACAAAACGTCTCGGGACCGGAACCTCCGCAACAAGTTGATGGAGAACTATCTGCCGCTCGTCCGTTACACGGCCGACCGCATCTCCGCCAAGCTGCCCAACGAGGTGGACGTCGACGATCTGATCTCAGCCGGCATCTTCGGCCTGGTCGACGCGATTGAGGCCTTTGACCTCGAGCGCGGCGTCAAGTTCGAAACCTACTGCTCGCCACGTATTCGCGGTGCCATCCTCGACGAACTTCGCACCATGGACTGGGTGCCGCGTCTGGTCCGCAGCCGAGCCCACAAGGTGGATAGCCTGACCAAGGTGCTCCGCGCCGAGCTCGGCCGCCTACCCAGCGACGACGAGATTGCCGCACGCCTGGCCATCAGCCGCAGCGAGCTCGACAAGCTCATTAAGGACGCCAACGCTGTCAGCCTGGTCAGCCTGTCCCGCAAGTTCTACGACGACGATTCCAGCCGCGAAATGGAAGAAATCGACGTGCTGGAGGATCGCCGGGCAGAGGACCCCATCGTCGAGCTTCAACGCCGCGACATGTACCAGCTGGTCATGTACAACCTCACGCGCATCGAGCGCATCATCCTGCTGCTCTACTATTTCGAAGAGATGACCATGAAGGAGATCGGGGCCACTCTCGACCTCTCCGAGAGCCGCGTCAGCCAGATGCACTCCAGCATCCTGGCCCGCCTGCTGCAGCAAATGACCCGCAAAGGCCAACTGCAGTACGACCGGTGAGCGCGTATCCGGGACATCGGGCTCGCAACTTCGTTCAGATACCCCCAATAAAGCCCATGGCAGGCCTGCCATGGGCTTTTTGCTCTCCAGACCGACACGTCCATCACTCCTGAAGCGACCCGCGATACTCTGCAGCCTGTATTATCGGACCTGGCAATCAAGAAACCGGCGATGTTCCGCCGATATAAGGATTGCAGCCTTGCCTTGCACCTGGCTCAAGTTCCGGTTGCGGCGTTCTTCTGGCGAATTCTCAGTCCTCTTTGGTTGAACAACGCCATGTCTGCTGTCCCGCCCAATTTTGCCGCCTCGGCCCTACAGAGCCACACTACTCAAAGGCAGCTCTCTGCGATCCGAGACGTCGAGCGGAATCAGCGATCCAGTGCAGACCGCCAACAGGCCCGAGCCGTCGACCAGGCCGACAGCACCGTCGAGACCACCGACGACGCCACCCAGATCTACTCCGACGCCGAGGGCTCCGGCAGCCAAGGCCGTGCGTTCAGTCCGCCCGAGGAAGAGCCGAAGCCCGAAACCCTGCCCGAACCGGACAACGATAGCGACGAGGGCCGATTTATCGACCTGAGCGCATAAAAAATGCAGAATGCAGAACGTCGAATGGAAGCTCACCAGGCCTTCTATTCTGAGACATTCTGCATTCCGCATTCAGCAGTATGCATTCAGCATTCTACATTCGTCTTCAAGCTTTCCCCGGCACGGGAATGTGCGCCTTGATGACTTCCTCAGTCAGTTCGTACTCCGGCGGGCCCAGACGCATGTCAGACTTCATGATCTCTTCCCAGGTGACTTCCTTGCCGGTATAGGCCGAGGTGCGGGCCATGATTGCAGTCATGGTCGATTCCGCCACTCGCTGGGCCTCGTTGATGATATTGCCGCTGCGGATGGCGTCGATCAGATCCTTGTGCTCCTGGACGTAGGGATCATTCTTCTCGAAGGGGATCATGCCGTAATTGCTGATCCAGCCGTTGCAATCCGACTCACCCACCTGCCCAATGATGCGCTCGCCGACCGTATTCGCACAGCCGCTGATCTGCCGGCACATGCTCAACATGTGCACGCCGCCAGGATAGGTAAAATCGCTGGCAAAGTTGTCATACTGATCGCCGGTCGGACGGCGCTGCTGCGAGCCCATGCTCACCACCTTTTCGGGGTGCGAGCCGATAACCCAGTTCATGATGTCCAGGTTGTGCACGTGCTGCTCGACAATGTGGTCGCCCGACAGCCAGCACCAGTTCACCCAGTCGCGATGCATCCACTCGCTGTCCGACCAGCCGGACTCGCGATTGCGATGCCAGAGTTGGCCCATGTTCCAGTAGGCTCGGCCAGCCACGACCTTACCGATCGCCCCATCCATAATGCGTTTGATGGTGGCGTTGTAACCGTTGGCATGACGCCGTTGCGTGCCGGCGACCACGCACAGACCCTTTTTCTTCGCCTCCTCGCCGGCGGCCATGAACTTGCGGATGCCCACCGGGTCGACGGCAACGGGCTTCTCGGTAAACACGTTCTTGCCAGCCTGGACCGCGGCGGTGAAGTGCTCCGGCCGATAGTAAGGCGGCGTGGCCAGGATCACGTAATCGACATCGGTATCGAGCAACTTCTTGTAGGCGTCCATCCCCAGGAAGCACTTGCTGTCGTCGATCTCGACCGACTTTTTCTCCTTCAGATCTCTGCGCGATTCCTCCATGCGGTCGGGGGCTATATCCGCCAGCGCCACGATGGTGACGTTGGGATCGGCGGTCATCGCGTTGATGGCCGCACCCGTGCCGCGGTGCCCCGAGCCGATCAGCCCGATTTTCAACGGCTTGTCGTTCGCCGCCCCCCAGCCGAACCGCGGAAACGCGCTGACCGCAGCCGTCGCAACCGCCGATGCCCGCACAAAGTCCCTTCGAGATACACGGTTCTTACCTGCCATGCGAAATGCCTCCATTCGATCCTGGATTCACCCCGGACGGTCCCGCCTGATTGAGGGTGTTCAACGAGTTGCAGGCTGTCGGTCCCATCGGCCGACGCCGCTCGATAGAAACCATATCAGCCCGACCGGTCTTTGCCAAGCAAACCGACGATCGGCAGAGCCAACCCGCGGAATACCGACGCCTTCGTCCAAGCTCACTGCGGAAGTCGAGCGGCGGGGTTTATCCCCGCGCATCCGGTGCGCGGGGATAAACCCCGCGGCTCATTTGAGACTCTGGAGGTTCTTTACTCCTCTGCGTTTCGACTGGCCGGGGCAGGCTGCGAGGCTTGCGGCCGCATCTGCTGCGTCCAACTGGCGTACCACGGCAGTCCGATAAAGCGGTCGGCAAAGATGTGCCGCTGCGGCGCCAGGCCATAGACC
>JBJKSL010000423.1:0-3636 GCA_046704145.1 Phycisphaerae bacterium | reverse complement strand
GCACCGCGACGACCGCCGGCTCAGCTCCCTCGGGCCGGAAGAGATACCCCACGCCCGCCAATATGCCCGCGAGGAAAAACCAGCGAATTCACCCGGCGTTGAACGCGCGCACCGCTGCCCAGATGGCGGCCAAATACACCGCCAGGTGCGGCATGTCGGTGAGGCCGTCGGCCGACAACTGGCAGAACTCGGCCGTCGCAGCGGCCAGCACCGCCGCCACCAGCCCAACCATGGGGTTGAACAGTCTCGAAGTGAGCGCATAGATGGCCAGCACCACGGCCAACCCGCCGAGCATGCTCACGCCCACGGCGGCAAGCGTCCAACTTTTGACCTCATCCTGTCTGATGCTCAGCGGAACGGCGGGCGTATGTTCGATCAAAGCATGTGCGCCGAGGACCAGGGCCGGATAAAGCGGATGGTGCGTGTGTTCGCGGACGGCCGCAACGGGATGCTGGCTGAGGTCCTGGGCGTACCAGATGAAATAGACCGCGTCGCGGCTGAGCATGGCAGCCCGATCTGCCACCACCAACCGGATGGGCAGGCCGATCAGCAGTGCGATACCGATAGCCATGCCCAAATATCGCCACCAGCGGCTTGCGTTAGCCGCAGGAGTGCCGAAACTCAGGCCGTTGGCCGGTGTATTACTAGCGGAGCCAAAATCAGAATCAGTCTTCACGCACAACAGCATCGCCGCAAACCGGCACTTCGTCCAGCGGCGGCAAGCCGGCGCAGGTATACCGCAGATTTATGGCGATCGCTCGTACGGGAATCCTTTCCCGCACGTCTGCTTCGCCGGAATCCCTTCCGGCGAGAGCTTGCGACCCATTGTTATGTGCGCCAGCCGATGCACAATTACTATCCACAGGTATCTTGGCCGCTGCCGAAAGTGATCGGCATGAGAGGGATCGCGGGAACGGATTCCCGCAAGAGTAGGTGCGGGAAGGGATTCCCGCACCAGCGGCAACATCTCGACCGAGGCTCCGCACGAGTACGCGCAGAGGGTCTTCACTTTTCTCAACCAGAATCTCGGCCGCCCGAGGGTGGTGCCCTTTGTGAGCAAGGCTGCGATCAGGTCTTCACCCGATCGAGCAGGAACACGCAGACCGGCCCGAAGAGGAATATGGGCAGCCACGCAGGCAGAGCCGGATTGACGGAGCCTGCCCCCACCAGTTGCTGTCCGATGAACGAGACCATGAAGGCGATGGCGCACATGGCCAGAGCCTTGGCCCCCTGAGTGAGAACGTTGTTGGGCACGCGGTTCATGAAGAAGGGAATGCCAAGCAGCAGCAGGATCATGTTGTCTACTGGCAGCGTGAATCGCCCGTGCTTGATGCGTGCAATCTCCAGCAGATTGGCGTCGGGGCGCTTGGCCATCTGGTTGAGTTGGCGCACGCTCAGGAAGCGAACCCACTGAGCAGTCTGGCGGGCCAGCAGTTCATCCGGAGTCAGTTCGCAGGGGTAGAACTTGATGGGCACGCGTCGAACCGGGGCCTCTGCGGTCAAGCCGCCCTGCACCGCATCGGCAGCCTTGATGCGCAGGCCATAGCCGTCGGGTTTACCGTCGGTCAGATCCCAGCCGTGTCGCACTGGATCCCAGCGAGCCAGACGCGCCGTGATAACGTCGCCCAGCCTGGCCGGGCCGTTACCTCGGCGGTTCTCTTCGAGGATGTACAGGCCGCGGATTCGCTGCTGCTTGGGGGCGAAGTACTGAGCGCTGAACAGCCGATCCTCGCCGTCGCGAACACACCAGATGCCGTAGGCCCGCACACCCTCCACGTCGTCGCGCGTCCGGGCCAGTTTGGGCGCGACGGAGGGCAGCAGCACCTCCTGGTCGAGCACGACGAGCAGATTCATAGCCAGGCCGGCCAGCACGATCGGGGTCGCAACGCGGAAGAGGCTCCTGCCCGAGGCGAGCATAGCGGTGACCTCATTCTGCCGTTGCAGACGGGCCAGCGTGGTGCAGGCCGCGAAGGCGGTGATCACTCCCGAAAGCTGCGAGAAGTACATGGGCACGTTGTGGATGTAATAGTCGGCGATGTTATGCGCGACCTCGACAACGGGCTTGCTGCTCTCGGTGAACTCGTCGAAGTTGACGAAGAGGTCCAGCACCACGTACAGGCTGATCAGAACGAACAGCGACATCACGTAGCTGTAGACAAAGCTCTTGAGAATGTAACGGTCGAGTATCTTCAAGGCATTGGCCTTCTTGTTGTCTTCGTTGGCACCGGCTCTCGGCCGGCGAAACTACATCTGCTCCAACGGCCCTATCGCCGCAGGTACTTGGTCAACACGACCACGTCGGCCACGGCCAGCAAACCGATGCCTGCCCAGATGGTAATCAAGCCCGCGAGGTAGGTGGAGGGATTCTCCGCCAACTGGCGACCCATGATGTTCAGCACCACCACGAGCAAGCCCGGAACAAAGCTGATGACGAAAGCGGTCAGCACCTGTCCGCCGCGAATCGCAATGGCCAAGCCCGCGGCCAGTACCAGCATGACCAGCGTGGACGCGCTGAATGCCAGCCGGGAGTGAATCATGCTCGCAACGTGCAGCCCGAAGGTGCCGATGCCCTTGAGCAGCGAAATCCGGGCGTTGTCCACCCGGCTGCCCAGGTTCATCGAGTCCGGTTCCATGTCCATCAGGCGGTCATAACGCAGGTTGGCCTGCTCGGCATCGGTAAGCCCCAAAAGCTCCGCGTCCGTAACCTTCTCAGCCTGCGCCTGAACGCCGGCCGGCAGGGGCACCTCTTCCAGGTCGATCTGCTTGAGCTCGTTTACCTTGCCGGGATCGAGCACGTCGGTGAACTTGACCGTCCCGCTCAAGCTGATGTGGACCACGTCGCCGGCCTTGCCAATCCCCTTCTTGACTCGCAGGCCGCAACGCTCCGCCCGGTACTCGCGCTTGGGTTTGCCGTCCTCGCGCTCATCGATCACCACGGTGCGCAGGTCGGGGGTGAAGTCATCCTCATCGTTGGCGGCCCAGTCGGCCCGAATCTCATATTGAATCCGCCCCTTGCCCAGCTTGAGCGCGCGGTTGGGGCCGTTCAATTCGTCGACGGCATAGCGATAGAACATCGCGTCGCGCATGATCGACCGCGTCTTGAGAACCTCGTCCTGAATCTTGCCAAACTTGACCGGGTGCCTGTAGTACCAAAGGATGTCGGACAGGTTCAACCACTTGGCTTTCTGGTCGATGCTCTTGGGCATCTGCATGGGACTGTAGGGCTGCTCCTGCTGCAGGTTCAGCTGGTTGCGCACAAGATCCAGGGCCACCACGTCATACATAGAGGTGGTCGCAACCGGTGCATCCGTGGCCCGGCCGGTGTGGAAGTCCACGTCGACCCGGTCGGCCGTGCCGCACCGCGTCAGCGTGTCCTTCTCCACCATCAGGAAGGCCGCGTCCTTGATGTGCAGTGATTTTGTGTCCGGCCCCTGCTCATTTTCGCCCGTCGTGACGTGCCGGGCATGCAGCACGTAAGGTCCGTACTTGATGTAGCCGCGCGTGGACAGTGCCTGCGTGACTACCTTCTCGATGTCCGCCCGAACGATAGCCTCGAGCCGCTCGACGAACTTGGGGATGACATAGTTGGAGAAGGTGAACGTGAAGGCCGCCGTAAAGATGCTCAGGGCCATGGCC
>JBJKSL010000422.1:0-5640 GCA_046704145.1 Phycisphaerae bacterium | reverse complement strand
TGCCGTGGGCCAGCAGCCGGGGGGCGTACTGCATGGCGATACCGTTGGGCAGGCAGAGCAGGGCGACATCAATGCGGCCCTTGAGGGCATCGGGATCGATCGCCTCGCAGGTCATGTCGAGTCGGCCGGAGAATTCGGGGAAGACCTCTTCGATGCGCGGCTGCGGGTCGCGACGCGAGCATAAAGCGACCAGTTCTGCAGCCGGATGCCTCATCAGCAGCCGCAATGTCTCTCGCGAGGTGTACGCCGTCGCACCGATAATCCCGATTCTGATCTTCTGTGTGTCCATGATGGCTTCCGTGCGGGCTAGGGCAAACGTGAGAACGCGTCAAAGTGTGAACGTGTGAATGTGCGAACGAGGGCCTCTGGAAACGGACGTCACCAATCTGTCCGTTTTGAGCTCATAGCTTACAGCTCAAAGCTCACAGCTTCTATCAACTTCTATCAACGAAACGACCCCGACAACGTATCGCCGGGGTCGTGAAATAGGCTTGTATCCGGTCGGCGAAACGTTAACGCTTCGAGAACTGGAAGCTACGGCGAGCACCTGCGCGGCCGTACTTCTTACGTTCGACCTCGCGAGCATCGCGGGTCAGGTAGCCGCCGTTACGCAGCGCCCCGTCGTACTGCGAGTTGGCCTTCTTCAAGGCCCGAGCCACGCCCAGCATGACCGCACCTGCCTGGCCGGTGATGCCGCCGCCGCCGACATTCACGAACACATCGACCTTATCGAGCGTCTCGGTGGCCCTCAGCGGAGCCACGCAATCGCTGCGGTCGGGATCTTCGGTGAAGAACTTGTCGAGCGGCCGGTTGTTGACTTCGAACTTGCCGGTGCCGGCCCGCAAACGAACGCGAGCGACCGCGGTCTTGCGGCGGCCGGTACCCCAGAAGTAGTGCTTCTTGGGATCGGGTTCAGGAATCGTGGCCGAAGCGAGCTGAGATTTCTTTTCTTCTGACACGGTTTAATACCCTTTGCTGTTACGCCAAACCAACACCGGTCTTCTCGCCGGCCACCCACTTCTTCTCCAACGGCTTAGGCTGCTGAGCGCTGTGCGGATGCTCGGGCCCGCCGTAGACCTTCATTCGCTTGAGCATGTCCCGCCCCAGCTTGTTGTGGGGCAGCATCCGCCAGACGGCCCGGCGGAAGATGCGGTCCGGATGAGTCTTGATCATCTGGGCGATGGGGATGACCTTGCGGCCGCCCGGATAGTACGTGTAGTGGTCGTACTCCATCTGCTCCATCTTGCGGCCGGTCAGCCGGATCTTCTCGGCATTGATGACCACCACGCAGTCGCCCGTCAGTACGTGCGGCGTGTAGGTCGGCCGATGCTTGCCCATCAGGATGGTGGCGATGTCAACGGCCAAGCGGCCGAGGGTCTTGCCGTCGGCATCGATCAGTCGCCACTCGCCGCCGACCTGCCCCGGCTTGGCCAGGTACGATTTCATTGCTGCACTACGCATGGTCGCGTTCCAGTCTCCGAATCTTGGCCGGAAAAGCCACGGCATCCGCCGTTTTTTTGTAGCAGTGACAGGCCGTAAACTCGAGGTTTCTGGCCAGTTCAGTCGCTACCCAAGAACTCAAGCTGCTCGACTTCGCGCCCCCGGCCAGCCCGCAGGCGGCATACCGGACAGACGAGCCCTATATGGTAACAAGTCCCGCTGGGGCGTCAAGGGGATACGGGCAGCAGTTCCAGAGTTTCAGAGCGTTCCAGGGTTCAAGGGAGGACGAGAGCCGCTCTCTGGAACTCTTGAACCATTGAACCCTGGAACCCTCTCTGGCTTCAGGATACCGAGGAGCCCGGTTCCACGTCCGCATCGGGGGTCAGGAGGATGACCCGCGTGTGGTCCGCGTTGCTGGCCGCCAGGAGCATGCCGTTGCTCTCCAGGCCCCGCATCATCCGGGGGGCCAGGTTAGCGACGACCACGATATTGCGGCCGACGAGCTGTTCCGGCGTGTAATGGCCCCGAATTCCCGCACAAATCTGCCGTTGCTCGGTGCCGAGATCGACTTTCAGGACCATCAGCTTATCGGCCTTGGGGTGCTCGAAGGCCTCCAGAACCTTGGCCACCCGCAAGTGTACCTTGGCGAAATCGTCAAACTGGATCTTGTCCGAGGCCGGGGCCGCTGGCACCGAGGCCGCAGGAGTGGGGGCCGGGTTGGTCGGTGGTACCGGTTGATCGCTCATAAGTCGGTTGCTCCCGTCTGGTTAGAGTTAGGCATCGAGTGTACGACCGGAATCCCCGTGTTTCAACCCGATTTGATTCAGCCGTGCTTTACTGGGGTTGCAGGCCGAGCACGTCATGCATGTCGTATCTGCCCACAGGCTTGCCGGCCAGCCAAGCGGCGGCACGCAGAGCACCCTGGGCGAAGGTATCGCGGGTGTGGGCAGTATGCTTGATGGTCACGGTCTCGCCGAGGGCGCCGAAGTGGACCTCATGTTCGCCCACCACGTCGCCCATCCGCAGGGCGTGCATGCCGATCTGTCGCGAGGGACGCTGGCCGGTCCGACCCTGCCGGCCGTAGACGACGTCCTTGTCTGCGTCGCGGCTGGTGGCTTTGACGATCGAGTCACGCAGGGCGAGGGCGGTACCGCTGGGAGCGTCGGCCTTGAAACGATGGTGGGACTCGACGATCTCGATGTCGTACGCATCGCCCAGTGCGGCCGCTACCTCGGCGACCACCTTCAGGAGCACATTGACGCCCACGCTCATGTTGGCGGCCTTGAGCACGGGGATGCTTGCTGCTGCGGCCTCGATGGCGGCGAGTTGCTCGGCGGTGTGGCCGGTGGTGCCGATCACGATCCCTCGTTTGCGGACCAGGCAGTAATCCAGCCAGTGCATGGTGCCTTCAGGCGTGCTGAAGTCGATGAGCACGTCGAAGTCGGTTTCGGTGCGGTCCTGAATGGGCAGTCCGAGGCGGCCCAGGCCTGCCTTCTCGCCGGCATCGGTGCCGACGTCCGGATGGCCAGTCTTTTCCAGTGTGGCGACGACATCAATCTGAGCGTCGGCCTGGGCCAGGGCAAGAATTCGCCCTCCCATGCGGCCGGCGGCGCCTGCGATGGCAATATTGACCATACGTAACCTCTACATGGACACACAGCACGACTACGGCATTCGCCGTTTTCTTGTAACGGTGAAATGACCGTATTTCCAAGGTTGTCAGCCAGTTCTTACTCTACGCACGACTTGAATTGCTCTACCTGTTCTTGCCGCGGATGCCCATTATGTCCTTCTTGAAGATCTTAGTGTCCAGGCCGCGGACGTACTCGGTCCAGTCGCTGGACGCGTCGGGATCGTTCCTGATTTTGCTGGTGTACATCTGCAGCTTGGCGTCGAGATTGTCCAGGTAATGGATGGCGACGGCCTCGGGCATGGCGGGCAGTTTGGGGCTGCCGAACTCGTACGTGCCGTGATGCGAGAGGACCAGGTGCTGCAGGGCGTCTTTGATGTCTTGCGGGAAGGGCTGACCTGCCTCGGCTTCGACGGCCTTGACCTTGTCCTCGATCCAGATGGTGCACTGCACGATGTGGCCGATGAGTTGGCCGCGGTTGGAGTACTGGAAGCTCGTCTCGTAGTTGAGTTCCGCCGTCTTGCCAAGATCGTGCAGAAACACGCCGGCCAGTACGAGGTCGAGGCTGACCTCTGGATAACGCGGCACGACCAGCAAGGCCAGTTCGAGCACGTTGCGCGTATGCTCGAGCAGGCCGCCGATGAACGCGTGGTGCATCTGGACGGCGGCCGGGGCCTTGCGGAAACGCTCCATCAACGGCTCGTCGCAGATGAACTGCTTGACCAGTTGCAGGACGGCCGGATGCTTGATGGTCCGCAGGGCGTGCTTGACCTGCTCGAACATCACGTCGATGTCTTCCTCGGTCCGCGGCATGAAATCGGCCAAGTCGATAGTGCCGGGGTCGCAGGGCCGCATGGCGTCGATGATGAACTGCATGGCCCCCTTGTAGTTCTCGGCGCGGCCCTTGAAACGCATGAAGCCGCCCTCGGGCATCTGGTCGAACATGGCCTGCGAGGCCTGCCAGATGCGTGAGAGCAGTTGGCCGGTCTTGTCGCGCAGCACACAGTGGATGTACAGCGAGCCGTTGTTGGTGGTACGCAGGTCCTTGGAATCGATGAGGAAGACCTGATCCTCGACGGTTTCGCCGGCCTGGAGTTGGTTTATGTATCGCCGCGGTCGGGCGGTGGGTTTTGTTTCCATTTGAGCATGATAGTCGCCCAGCGGCAGGTGTCCAGAAGAGGCGGGCTGCAACTAATTGCCCTGCAGGCGCGGGCGGAGGAACTGGCCGGTGTGGCTTTCGGAGTTGGCGGCGATGAGTTCGGGGGGGCCTTCGGCAACGATTCTGCCGCCGGCGTTGCCGCCTTCGGGACCCAGGTCGATGATCCAGTCGGCCTGCTTGATCACGTCCAGGTTGTGCTCGATGACCAGCACGGTGTGGCCTTTGTCGACCAGGCGATTCAGCACGTGCAGCAGGTTGGCCACGTCGGCGAAGTGCAAGCCGGTGGTGGGCTCGTCGAGCACATACAGCGTGTGGCCGGCAGAGGTCTTGGCCAACTCGCCGGCGAGCTTCACGCGTTGGGCCTCGCCGCCGGAGAGTGTGGTCGAGGATTGGCCGAGCGTGATGTAGCCCAAGCGGACGTTGTCGAGGGCGAGCAGGATCTGATGGATGTTCTCGAAGCTGGAGAAGAAAGCCAAAGCCTCTTCCACGCGCATGTCCAGCACGTCGGCGATGTTCTTGCCGCGATAGCGGACCTCCAGGGTCTCGCGGTCGTAGCGGCTGCCCTTGCACACGTCGCACTGCACGTACACGTCGGGCAGAAAGTGCATTTCGATACGCTTGGTGCCCTGGCCCTGGCAGGCTTCGCAGCGGCCGCCCTTGACGTTGAAGCTGAAACGGCTGGGCGAGTAGCCGCGGAGCTTGGCTTCGCGCGTGCGAGCGTACAGACCGCGTACGAGATCGAAAACGCCGGTGTACGTGGCCGGGTTACTGCGTGGGGTACGGCCGATGGGCGACTGATCGATCTGCACTACTTTTTCGACGCGACTGGCGCCGATGATACGGTCGTGCTTGCCCGGCCTCTCGCGGGAGCGGTACAACCGCCGCCGCACCGCCTTGAGGAAGTTTTCGTTCACCAGCGTGCTCTTGCCGCTGCCGGAGACTCCTGTGACACATACAAGTCCTCCGACGGGGAAGCGTACGTCGATGTTCTTGAGGTTGTGCTCGCTGCAGCCGAGCAGTTGGATGGCGTTGGAGGTGTAGATCTTTCGCCGCTGTTCGGGCACGGGCACGATGAGTTCGCCGCGAAGATATTTGCCGGTGACCGAATCAGGATGGTTGATCACTTCCTCTACGGTACCGGCTGCGATGACTCGTCCGCCGTGTGCGCCGGCGCCGGGCCCCATGTCGATGAGGTGGTCGGCCGCGCGGATGGTGTCCTCGTCGTGTTCGACCACGAGCACCGTGTTGCCCACGTCGCGAAGCTTCTGCAGAGTGTTGATGAGCTTCTGGCTGTCGCGCTGGTGCAAGCCGATGGTCGGCTCGTCGAGCACGTAGCAGATGCCCACCAGTGCGCTGCCGACCTGGGTGGCCAGACGAATGCGTTGAGCCTCGCCGCCGGAAAGCGTGGCGC
>JBJKSL010000421.1:0-2536 GCA_046704145.1 Phycisphaerae bacterium | reverse complement strand
GACGCGCGGGAGACGTTGCGCGCGATCCGTGAGGGGGAGGTGGACGCGTTGGTGGTTTCCACCGCGGAGGGTGAACGGCTGTTTACGCTGCAGGGTGCGGACGAGGTCTACCGCATTTTCGTGGAGCAGATGCAGGAAGGGGCGGTCACGCTCGACGGGCAGGGGATGATTCAATACGCCAATTTGTGTTTTGCGGATTTGGTGGGTCTGGGGCTGGAGCAGGTCACCGGGACGCTTATAGGGGAATATGTGCCCGAGTCGGAGAAGGACGAGCTGGATCGGCTTCTGAGCGAGGCACAGGAGGGCAGTACGCGGGGCGAGTTGCTCTTGCACCGGGTGAGCAAGATTCGGCAGACGCCCGTTCTGCTGAGCCTTCGCAAGCTGGTGGACAGCGGTAGCGATTTGATTTGCGTGGTGGTGACGGATCTGAGCGAGCGGCGGCGAGCCGATCGCATCCTGGCGAGCGAACAATACGTGCGGGCGATTTTGAACCAGGCGGCGGACGCGATCCTGGTGTTCGATCGTGAGGGGCGGCCGACGTTTGCGAATCCGGCGGCGCGGCAGTTGGCGGGGTTAGACCCTTCGGGTACGAGTCTGATGTTCGGCATAGATATTTGGGGAAAGCCCTACTATGCGGACGGTCGGCCGATGCCGGCGGAGGTCCTCGCCCTGGCGCGGGCCTTGCGCGGGGAGTCGACGGTTCATCAGGAAGCGCACCTGGTCCGTTCCGACGGTCGCGAGTACGACGTGCAGTTGAGCGGTCGGCCGCTGCTGGACGAAGAAGGCCAGATACTTGGCGGAGTGCTCACGTTTACGGACACAACCGCAGCCAAGCGCGGCACGAAGGAACTGCAGCGTACGAATGCGGAACTGCAGGCGAACGCGCGGCGGTTGCATGAGAGTGAAGAGCGTCTGCACACGGCTTTGATCGGCGGGCGCATGGGCATGTGGGAGTGGGATGTTCCTGAGGGACTCCTGGCCTGGAACACCACCGAGCATGAGTTGTTCGGACTGCCGGCGGCGGACGGGCACGTAACCATTCAGCAGTTCTTTGAGTTTGTGCATGCTGATGACCGGGCGGGCCTTGAGGACAGAGTCGGGCGATTGCTGGAGACGGGCAGCGAATTCAAGGATGAATTCAGAATTGTGCGTCGCGACACGGGGGAGGTGCGTTGGCTGGCGGGGGCAGGTCAGCTTTTCCGCGATGCGGACGGGCGAGCCGTGCGAATGATCGGGGTGAATTACGATATCACCGAGCGCAAGGAGTTGGAGCATTCCCGGCTGCAGATGCTGGAAGCCGAGCGGGCCGCGCGGATGGAGTCGGAGAAGCTGGTGCGGTTGAAGGATGAGTTTGTGGCGACGGTGTCGCACGAGTTGCGCAGTCCGCTGGGGGCGATCACGGGGTGGACGCGCTTGTTAGGCTCGGGCCGGGCGGAAGTCGATAAGGCAGCGGGGGTCATTTCGCGTAGTGCCGCACAATTGACGCAACTGGTGGAGGATCTGCTGGACGTCAGCCGGATGGCTTCGGGCAAGGTGCGGCTCAAACGTGAGCCGGTCAGTCCGGTGGACATCGTGGGCAGGGCGGTAGAGGCGGTGCAGTTCGGGGCCCAGGCCAAGTCGATCGGCCTGGAGGTGTCGTGCGATCCGCAGGTAAGTGAGATCGAGTGCGATCCTGCGCGGGTGCAGCAGATCCTCTGGAACCTGTTGACCAACGCGATCAAGTTCACGCCGCAGGGCGGCCGGGTGTTCGTGGACGTCGTGCAGCGTGAGAAGGAGGTGTGCATCGAGGTTCGAGACACCGGACAGGGCATCGCTCCGGAATTCCTGCCGTACATGTTCGACCGTTTTCGGCAGCAGGACGGGTCCATCGCGCGGAGGCATGGGGGTTTGGGGCTGGGACTGTCAATCATCAAGCAGTTGGTGGAGATGCACGGCGGGACGATTTCGGCGGAGAGTGCAGGTAAGGACACGGGGGCGACGTTCACGGTCACCCTGCCGCTTACTCTGCCGCGTTTGCATCGGGACTCCGGGCGGGCAAACGCCCTCGGGACGCAGCCTGAGATGGAGTTGGCAGGCATCAATCTCGATGAGAGCTTGCTGCGTGGAGTGAAGATTCTGAGCGTGGATGACGACGCAGAGAGCTGCGAGCTGCTGGCACGCGTGCTGACCGACGCGGGGGCGGAGATCCGATGTTGCAGGTCGGCACAGCAGGGGCTTGCGGCGTTGGAGACGTATCGGCCGGACCTGATTATCAGCGATATCGGGATGCCGGGGGAGGACGGGTACACATTCATCGGCAGGATCAAGCAGGTCGGCGGCTGGCGGAGCGAACTGCCCAGCATTGCGTTGACGGCGTTCGGCCGACCGGAAGATCGCGAACATGCGTTGGGTGCGGGATACAACGAGCACGTGAGCAAGCCGTTCGATCCGGGCGTATTATGCGCGACGGTTGCGCGGCTGTTGGGCAGACCGGTGGCGGTGGGCGGTGCCGATGCCAGGCCGAGCGAGGCGGTGGCCCAGGTTTTCGAGGCGGAAG
>JBJKSL010000420.1:0-6963 GCA_046704145.1 Phycisphaerae bacterium | reverse complement strand
CTCCCGAATCTATGAATGCAACGCTCCGGTCGGTCGATTGGTGGCGTCACGAGACACCATTTACCCCACTCGAAGGCGGGCCAGTCGATGTCGACGGTCAGTTGCGAGATAACTCTTGTGCTTCGTTTCCCGAATCGAACAGGACAGCTTATGCCGCGACCGGCTCGCCCTCGGCTGGGGCGTCCTTTTCGGCCTTCTCGACGATGGCCTTGACGCAACCCGCGAGTTTGCCGCCCGGACTCTGCAGACAGCCAGCCAGACGGCGGCCGGGGCTGGCGATCAGCATCGCCACCTCGCCCAGCATCTCGACACGGCTCTTGAGCTTGGAGATCTGCTCGACCTCCATCAGGCTGGGGTCGCCCTCGACCATACCGAGCTTCAACTCAAGCTTTGGGTAGGTCTTCTTCATGCCCACCAGCAGCTTGGCCACGTCGATGACGGATTCGCCGCCGGTGACCAGGGCACACGGGCCTTCCAACGCTGCGGCCAGCGGGCCCAGGGTGTTCTTTTCAAGCGCCCGGCGGGCCAAGCTGTTACGAACCACCTGCATGTGGATGTTCTTGGCCGTCAGCTCGCTACGAAGCCTGTTTGTCGAGACCGCATCCAGGCCGATGACGTTGACCACGCAGGCCGCGTCCAGCTCAGCGTAGGAAGTCTGGTATTCACGTGTAATAACATCTTTGATTGGCTTGCTCATGTTCGTGCCTTTTTATTTTCGATCTTGGATTGCCGATTCTCAGAGCCGGGCGATCCTCACAGCAGCGGAGTCACAGACCCCGGCTCTGAACGAGAATCCAAATTCTTTCCTCAGCTCATCTCAACCTGCACAGATGGTGTCATCGTCGCACACAGCGAAACTTTCTTGATGTACTGCCCCCTGGCTGACGACGGTTTCACCTTGCGGATGTGATCGACAAACGCCTCGATGTTGGCCTGGAGATCTTCCGGAGGGAAGCTCACCTTGCCAACCACAGCGTGAATATTGCCGCCCGCATCGTTGCGGTATTCGAGCTTGCCTGCCGCGTACTCTTTGACGGCCTTGCCGATGTCGGGCGTAACAGTTCCCGACTTGGGCGAGGGCATCTTGCCCTGCGGGCCGAGCACGCGACCGAGCTTGCCAACCTTGCCCATGACCTGCGGGTGGGCGACGGCCACGTCGAAGTCCAGCCAGCCATCGGAGACCTTCTTGATCAGGTCGTCCGCACCGGCCTCGATCGCTCCAGCTTCCTTCGCGGCCTCGGCCATCTCATCGGGACAGAAGGCGATAACCTTCTTGGTCGCCCCGATGCCCTTGGGCAGCGAAACCGAGCCGCGGATCATCTGGTCCGCCTGCTTCGGATCGATGCCGAGGTGCATAACGACCTCGACCGTCTGATCGAAGCCCTTGCGTGGCTTGGCACCTTTGAAATTCTTGGAGGGTTTGACTTCCCCCATAGCCTTGACCAGGTTTATGGCCTCGGACACAGGGTAACACTTTCCGGGCTCGCCGCTCTTTTCAAAGCGAGCCTTATAGAGTCCACTTCGTACCGGCATGTTTGCCTCCCACTGTTGGTTTGCCCGGGCCCGTGGTCAGGCCCGATTGATGAGAGCTCTCAGCTGTCAGCTTTGAGCTATAAGCCAGAGTGAAGATGCGGGGCGGAGTTCTGCAGCTCATGCCTCAGAGCTCACAGCCCACAGCTTCTTCATCCTTCAACGATTTCGATGCCCATGGAGCGGGCCGTACCCGCCACGATGCGATCGGCGTGCTCGAGGTCGAAGGCGTTGAGGTCGTTCTTCTTGCGTTCGCTGATAGCCCGAACCTGCGACCAGGTCACCTTGCCAACCTTCTCCTTGTTCGGCACGCCGCTGCCCTTGGCCACGCCAGCCGCTTCCTTGAGCAGGACGGCTGCCGGCGGGCTCTTGACCAGGAAGGTAAAGCTCTTGTCCTTGTAGACGAAGATCTCCACCGGCACGATCATGCCGTTGAGTTCCTTGGTCTGGGCGTTGAACTGCTGTACGAACTGGCCGATGTTCACGCCGTGCTGGCCGAGAGCCGGACCGATCGGCGGCGCCGGTGTAGCCGACCCGCCGGGTGCCTGCAACTTGATCTTGACAAGTAATTCCTTCGCCACGTTACAACCTCGCTGTTTCTCTCACCGCGTCGCCGCGCTTCGGCGTCGTCGCGTCATAGTTTTTCGAGCTGCCAGTATTCCACATCCACCGGGGTAGCCCGCCCGAAGATGGTCAACAGGACGGTGACGATCCCCTTCTGCTCGTCGATGGAATCGACGTTGCCCTCGAAGTTCTGGAACGAGCCTTCCTTGATCTTGACGCGGTCGCCCTTGTGGAATTCCATTCCCTGGAGGGTGGCTTCTTCATCTTCCTTGGCCGCGGCGAGCAGCATCATCTCGACGTCGTGGTCCTTCATGCTCGTGGGCTTGCCGTCCGAGCCAATGAAATCGCCGACGCCCATGGTTTCTTTGACCATGAACCAGACGTTCTCGGGGATCGAGCCGTCCGGCTCGGTGGCCATCTCGACAAACACGTAGCCGGGATAGAGTTTCTTCTCGATGACCTTGACCTGGCCGCCCTTCATCCGCTTTTCCTTGGCGGTGGGTACCAGGACACGGCCCACGCGGGCGTCGAGGTTCTCGATGCGGACCTTGCGTTCGAGGGCCTCGCGAACCTGCTCTTCCTTGTTGCTGGCCACGCGCAGAACGTACCACTTCATGCCCGGACGGGTCGGCTCTTGAGCTCCCGACTTGGGGGCAGGTGCGGCGGGCTGAACTTCAGGATTTCCTTCGGCGTTCACGATGCAGTCCTCTGTTTGGCCGATCTGTCACGCCCCGATCAGCTTCCGTAGCAGCGAAGGCGTCTTGAGCACGTCGATGGCGCTGAAGATCTCCATGAACAGCATGTCCGCTACGAACAGAAACACGCCCAAGAGGACCACCGAAACGATGACCACCTTGGTCGAGCGGATCACCTCCTGGCGAGTGCACCAACTTACCTTCTTCATCTCGCCCTCGGTCTGAATGAAGAAGTCGTTGGCCTTGCGGTTGAGCCCCACGATCCAATACACCAGGGCTCCCATGGCCAGGATGAAACCCACCGCCACCCCGTATTGCACCGGGTAGTAGTAGGCCGCCTTGGAGTCCAGCAACGCGCTCAACTCGTCCAGCAGGAAGAACGCGCCCCAGATCACCATAACGCCGGCACCGATGGCCGTCCCCATCCGCGTGTACTTGCCCTGGCCGGGCTTGTAAAGCCGCAAACCGCCGCCGCTGGCCGACCGCGAGGTCGGAGCGGGTCGGCTCGGACGCTGCTCGCCGCCTGCTTTACTGGGCACATCGACCACTGGAGATTCCTTCACTTGCTCGCTCTGTGTTGCCATGCACACTGTCCGGCAATACGGGTTTGGTTCAGTCAAGACGCCACAATGTCTTCCCGATAAGCTGCCGGTCTCTCCGGGCGTGCGTCAGAGGTCCCCATTTCTGACACGACGCTTGGGCCGGCCAGCCGCCGGTCCCACACGCTCTCACAGGAGCAGAGGGACTCGAACCCCCAACCGCCGGTTTTGGAAACCGGTGCTCTAGCCAATTGAGCTATGCTCCTAAAAGCTGTCAGCTCCCAGCTATCAGCTGTGAGCCAGAAGCAGGATTATCCTCCGCACGGCTTCTCTGGCTGATAGCTGACAGCTGTTAGCTGAGAGCCCCTCTTCTACTTCCGCTTGACCTTGTGCAGCGTGCGCTTCCGCAGCCGAGGAGAGTACTTCATCAACTGCAGCTTCGGCGTGCCGCCCTGGACGTTCACGCTGATTCGATAATTGAGGTCACCCGTCTCACTGCACTGAAGCCAGACGAATTCCCGTTTAACAGCCTTGGCCATAGCTCACGTTCCTGAATGCGAGACTTCAAGGCCGGCAAACCGCCGGCCTTGAAGTCCGAATCTCATCCTGTCGAACCTTGCACGCGCCCGCGGGGACACGCAACTCTGATGGTGCGCGGGGCTAAACCCGCGGCTCACCCAGTGCCCCCGTCAGCCGCGACTACTGCAGAACCTTGATCACGACGCCCGAGCCGACGGTGCGGCCGCCTTCACGAACTGCGAAGCGGACGCCCTCTTCCATAGCGATCGGCTTGCCCAGCTCGACCTCCAGCTCGATGTTGTCGCCGGGCATGCACATCTCGGCCCCGCCCAGCAGTGTCAGCGAACCAGTCACGTCGGTGGTACGGAAGTAGAACTGCGGACGATAGCCCGAGAAGAACGGGCTGTGACGGCCGCCTTCCTCCTTCGTCAACACGTACACCTGAGCGTTGAACTTGGTGTGCGGGGTGATCGAACCCGGCTTGGCCAGCACGTGGCCGCGCTCCAGATCGGTCTTTTCAACACCACGCAGCAGCAGACCGACGTTGTCGCCTGCCTGACCCTGATCCAGGGTCTTGTTGAACATTTACACGCCGGTGACGGTGGTCTTGCGGGTCTCGCCCAGACCGACGATCTCGACTTCCTCGCCAACCTTGATCATGCCACGCTCGATACGGCCGGTGCCAACCGTGCCGCGGCCCTTGATGCTGAACACGTCTTCGATCGGCATCTGGAACGGCTTGTCGGTGGCGCGGGCGGGCTCAGGAATGAACGAGTCGATCGCGTCGAGGAGCTCCTGAATGCACTTGGTCTTCTCAGGATCCTTCGGATTGAGCAGAGCTTCGCTGGCTGCACCCTTGATGATCGGGGTGTCGTCGCCCGGGAAGTCATACTTGTTGAGCAGCTCGCGGATTTCGAGCTCGACCAGCTCGAGCAGCTCGGGGTCGTCGACCAAGTCGACCTTGTTGAGGAAGACCACGATCGCCGGCACGTTGACCTGACGGGCCAACAGGATGTGCTCGCGGGTCTGAGGCATGGGGCCGTCAGCCGCGGACACCACCAGAATCGCACCGTCCATCTGGGCGGCACCGGTGATCATGTTCTTGACGTAGTCGGCGTGGCCCGGGCAGTCCACGTGGGCGTAGTGCCGATTGTCTGATTCGTATTCCACGTGCGACGTGGCAATGGTCAGAATCTTCGTGGGGTCGCGACGGCCTTCCTTCTCGGACGCCTTGGCGACTTCGTCGTAGCTCTTGAACTTGGCCAAGCCCTTGGCTGCCTGAACCGACGTGATCGCGGCGGTCAGCGTGGTCTTGCCATGGTCAACGTGACCGATCGTGCCGACGTTCACGTGCGGCTTCGTACGGGAGAATACTTCCTTGGCCATGTGGTCATGCCTCCACTCTTGCGGTTAGTTGTCTTTTTCCTATCAAAAACCTTGAGCAGGTGGACAGTGGTGACCCCGCAGGCTTGACGGTCCTGCGATTCATTCAACCGCTTGGTTCCTGCCAACTGTGATCGTTACATAGCTCGGCCGCCTGTCGTCTGCGACCGAAGCTGCCAAGAGCTGCTGATGGGACTTGAACCCATGACCTCGTCCTTACCAAGGACGCGCTCTACCAGCTGAGCTACAGCAGCGGGCTTGCCACCCGGGTCCCCCAGCCGCGTTCTCCCGCCTCGGCGGTCGAACACACCGCAGGGGGTGCGGACATACCGGTACTAACGCTTGCCCGCCACCGGAGCTAGGCCAGTATACGGCTTTGGGCTTCCATGTCAAATACTCTCGGGCTGCAGTTGGCCCGCGAGATTTGCCTGTTTGCTGGTTCGCCCGGCCGAGGTATCTGTCGCCCCAGCGCTCGGCTTCTCCCGCCCCAACTTGATCCCCATGCAGCCTCGCCCCACCGCCCGGCCCCAGGGGGAACCTAACATTATAGTTTCCGTAAGCTTATGTCAACGACCCCCGAAAGCCCGGAGGCCGAGAATTTGATCTCTGAACCTGCGCTTCTTTCAAATCCGCCGCCGCCGGGGAGCGATAACCACCCCAAAATCGCGGCCCGCCGGCTTTCGTTTTGCGGCACCACTCGGTACGATGCCGCACATGCC
The DNA here is from genome assembly GCA_046704145.1 of Phycisphaerae bacterium. Lineage (GTDB taxonomy): Bacteria > Planctomycetota > Phycisphaerae > UBA1845 > PWPN01 > JACQVT01. Next base: position 1,014 of record JBJKSL010000420.1, on the reverse strand, counting down.
ACGGTTCTCCTCGAAACTGCTCTGGCTGCTCATCATCAAGGGCGCGTGCCGCTCCGGCCCTCCCATCTACATCCTGTGGAGCATCGTCGAATGGCTGTGGGTTGACTGGCGATACGCGGTTGGCTTCGCTGCCCTGACATTGAACTACGTCATCGTCTACATACTGACTTGGACGGCGCCGGCACTGATGAACGGCCCCTGGCGAGTTCGCCCCTGGCAAACGCTGGTGCTTGTCGTCAACGCCTTTCTGCTGCCGATCATGTTTCGCAGGGCATACGGCCATCTGCCCTGGCTGTTCATCGCAGCGGCCATCCTCTGCGCTGCCAGCTTGTTCATTGGTTCGGCAATCTACCTCTATCTCCACGAAAAATCACCGGCCGGAGCTCTCTTGGCTCAACGACAACCGGTTCCCGTTCCAGCGGATCAGAAGACTGCCGCAGGTTGAGTTCGACTCCCACCACGCTGCCCAACCTCGACCTCGGCCCATTCTGCGCAGGCCGAAATCATCTTTCGGGCCAAATTGTGCTGGACATTTTTCCGACTTCGGCCACTGGTAGGGTGAACGGTTCATCGGGTCCTTATGGGAAAGGCTGCATGAACGTGCAGGATGGAACTCTGGTGATCGGCGTGCTCAACGGCGACCGCTCGGCGTTTGCCGAGTTGTACGACCGTCGAGCAAGGCTGATCCGCGCCGTCTGCTACGACGAAACGCGCGATGCGCACGTCGCAGCGGAACTCACCCAGGAGGTCTTCCTGCGCGCCTATCGAGACTTGCGCCGGTTGCATGCACCGGACAGATTCGCGGCTTGGCTGGTCGCCATCGCCCGGCAGGTCTGTCGCGAATGGCGTCGCAAGCGAGGTCGGGAAAAACGGGCCATGGCCGGGCTTTCCGACGGACTTGTGCACGCAGATCGATGGGTCGAGCCGCCTGACGGGCACCTGTTGGACCTGCGGGAGGCGATGGCCGGGGCAACCATACCAGGAAGCCGCGGCCCATCGCTGACCGACCAGGAA
>JBJKSL010000419.1:0-3858 GCA_046704145.1 Phycisphaerae bacterium | reverse complement strand
CGTTCGGGCTGAGCATGTTCGGCGTGTTCACGCTGGGAGTTCCGCAGTCGGTGGGTACGCTGGCCGGCCGGACCCAGGGCGAGGGCTACGCCGGATCGGTGGCCAAGGGCGCTCTTGCCACCGTGATGGGCACGCCTTGCCTGGGGCCGTTCCTCGGACCGGTGCTGGTATGGGCAACAGCCCAGCCGGCAGGGATCGTGTTCCTGGTGTTCAACACCATCGGTGTCGGCATGGCCCTGCCCTACGTCGTATTGACCGCCAACCCGCGATGGCTGCAGTTCGTGCCGAAAGCGGGCCCCTGGCTGACGACCTTCAAGCAGGCCATGGCCTTTCTGCTCATGGGCACCGTCGTTTACCTGCTGTACATCCTCGAGGGGCAGTTGGGCGGCGAAGCGGTCGTTCAAGCACTCGTGCTGCTGACCGCTGTCGGCCTGGCGTGCTGGATGATCGGGCGATTTATCAGCTACAACACGACCACCACCAAGCGGCTGACCTGGATGGCAGTGGCTTTGATGGTTGTGGTGGGCACCGGCTTCGCGAGTTTCCGCCGTCCCGCACCGCCAGAGGTCCAGTGGACACCATTTTCACTCGAAAAACTGGCCCAGGTGACGGCAGAAGGTAAGCCGGTCTTCCTCGACATCACCGCGCGCTGGTGCCCGAACTGCCAACTGAACACCAAGGCGGTTTTCGACTCGGCCGAGTTCGCCGCAGCGATCGAGAAGAACGGCGTGGTCCCCATGCTGGCCGACTGGACCGCAAGAGATCGCCAAACCGCCGAATTGATCGAGAAACTCGCACCAGGAGCGAGCATCCCCCTGGCGGCAGTCTTCCCGGCCAATCGGCCCAACGAACCCATCGTGATGCTGGGCATCGTGACCAGGCAGCAGGTAACCGAGGCGCTGGCCAAAGCACATTGACGAGCAGCCCCGCTACTCCCGCCAAGCCTTCTCCGGTACAATCCACGCTTGCTATCTCTGACGAACACTGCTTGAGCCGCCGTAGCGAGCACAAGCCTGATTCACGATTGCCTAATCACGATCGGTACCATGCGGCATCGGCGAAACATCAACACCGACTACCTGACCTACCTCGCTCTGCGCTTTGCGGCGATGGTCTTCCAGATGTTCCCCGTGGACTGGAACCTCGTCACCGCACGCTGGATGGGCGGTATCTGGTTCCGCCTCATGCGGCGGCATCGCGAGCGAGCCATCGAACACCTGCGGCTGGCTTACGGCGAGCAGCTCAGCGACGCGGAGATCCGCACGCTCGCCATCAAATCCATGCAGCAGTTGACCATGGTGGCCATGGAGACGTTCTTCACCACCCGCCTGATAAACGAGTGGACCTGGCCGCGACATCTGCGGCTGAAGAATATCGCACAAGGACTCGACATCCTCACCAGCCGCCGAGGCGCCATACTGGTCACCGGCCACTACGGAAGCTGGGAGCTCTGCGGTTACGCGCTGGCCACTATGGGCTTTCCCATCACCGCGGTCATGCGCCCGCTGGACAACCCCTACATCAATCGCTACCTCATGGACGTGCGAGCGAAGCGCGGCCTGCAACTGCTGTACAAGAAGGGCGTCTCCCGCAGCGCTGATGACATCCTGACCAACGGTGGCGTGCTCGCCTTCATTGCCGATCAGAACGCCGGCCACAAGGGGCTGTTCGTGGACTTCTTTGGGGTAAAAGCCTCCACCTACAAGTCCATCGCCCTGCTGGCCATCCAGCACCAGGTGCCCATCGTGGTCGGCTACGCCCGCCGCACCAGCAAACGCTTTGAATACGAGGTCGGCGTCAACCGCGTGATTGAGCCGCAGGAGTGGGCCGGCCGCGACGACGAGTTGTTCTGGATCACCCAGGAATACACCCGTGCCATCGAAGACTTCGTCCGCGAACAACCCGAGCAGTACCTGTGGATTCACCGCCGCTGGAAATCCCGTCCGAAGAACGAGACGGCCTTGATGGCATCCGCAACCGCCCATGGCACCACTGCGGAGGAGACCGGAGAGCCATCGGGGGACACGGCCTGATTCAGTTTGACTTCGTAACCGCCCATTCCTACAATCCGGCCGAGTCGCTCGAAAGCGAGAGCGGCGTCTCGTAAAGGTAACCACCGGCCTTCTGGGTCGGCTTATCGCATTCCTGCAACAGAGGGAGGATCGCAGCCATGGCGGGCCCGAACACCAAAGAATTCACCGACGACAACTTTGACGACGAAGTACTACAGGCCTCCGAGCCTGTGCTGGTCGACTTCTGGGCGGAGTGGTGCATGCCCTGCAAGGCCCTCGGCCCGACCATCGACGAGTTGGCCACCGAGTACGCTGGCAAGGCCAAGGTCGGCAAGGTCGATACCGACTCAAATCAGTCACTGTCCGCAAAATTCCAGATCAGCGCAATCCCCACGGTGCTGCTCTTCAAGAACGGCGAGGTAGTGGAGAAGTTCGTGGGCCTGCGCAGCAAACGCGACTTGGCCGCCTCCATCGACCAGCAACTCTGACGCCTCAGTAGGCCAGACGAATTGAATCAACTCACAAGGCCGACGGGAAAACGTCGGCCTTGTTTCATTTCCACGGCAGCCCGGCCTGTGCCTCTATGTCTCTGCGGTGAAGTATTCTGGCTGAAGGCGTGCCCCAAAAAGGAACCGCGTTGCCGTTGCGGGCAACGCGGATCTATCAACGAGGACCAACAACGCCCCTTCCTCGTTCGGGCCGGAGAGGGGATTGCAGCGGAAGGGTAGCCGCCGTTGGCCCGCAATCCAGACCATTGCGGCCTGGGTTGTAAGGTCCCCCTAGGTATACTTTTGCGCAACCCCCAAAGCAAGAAAAAAATGGGGCGGAGCATAAATAATGCCAGCATGTTTAAAACTTGTGCCCTCCTGCGGCGGACCAGGCACTGTCCGCAAAAGACTTATGCGTCACTCGCCGCGCGCAAACATACGCAGATGCGTATAAGAGGAAGTGGCCCCAGAAGGCCGCCAACGCCAAAGGCTGCCGGTCTCCGACCCTGTTGCCCAGGCCAGAAACTTCCGATAACACTAAGCGTACTTGGAACTTACGCCCACCGCCGCCTCTCGCGCACTGTTCCCAACATCTCTACGCCACACGCTACGAGCAGCCGCGACAAGCATGAGTCTCAAGTTGGATCGCCGTAACCTCGCCGGCAAGCTTAACCCGTTCCCGCCTGTTTCCGATAATCATTCGTGCTGCGGGTTCTGTTCGAAGAGGAGACCGGCGAGCACCCGCGCGAGCCCCGGCCGATTTCTGGGTCGTTTGGAGTGTCAAGTGAGGAAGGACAAAGGCCCATTCTGGCTGCGAGCCAAACCTGCAGCCATCCGCTTCCTGGCCGCTCAGATCGTCGCGCTCGCGTATTTCGCCCCCTATGCAAGCCGCTACACGACCGATTCCAACCGCTACGCCTACGAGTGGGCGCCCGAAGATGCCATCTCCCTGATTGCAGCCGTGCTCCTGCTGGGCTTGGCCCTTCCATCAGCCTATGAACTCGTCCGCCGATTGAAACGCCCCCTGCTCACGAGGCTGGCAGGCAGCACATTTGTCATTGCTCTCGGGGCCGGACTACTGAACAACGCTGCGTTCTACCGCTTGGGAGATTACTCCTATGCCAGTGGCATGTTCGGACCGTGGGTTGCCGTGTCCTGGTTGGCAGTCCTGGCAGTCGCCGTCTGCTCATTGATCAAGCCGCGATGGCAGATCATCCTCCGCTGTCGCCAGTTCTGTCAGATCATGTCTCCGGTGCTGTTGATCTGCCTGGTCGAGTTCCTGTCACCGGTGTACTACCCCACGCACGTCGATCCTCTGCCGATCGTAAGGTCCGCCAAGCCCCTGGCTACTCCCGTAG
>JBJKSL010000418.1:0-7693 GCA_046704145.1 Phycisphaerae bacterium | reverse complement strand
ACCGGAGGAAGATTGAGCAGGTTGGCCATGGCCAGGACGATCGATGCCTCGGTGGAATCTGCGGTAGCCGGCGCGGAGGTACTTGCTCGGGAGGCGTTACACTCGCGGACTGCAGCGCGTGCTTTCTCAGCCAAGCCGGCCAGTTCAGCCGCGGCCTCGCTTCCGCGTGCGGCAGCCTGATCCAAAGCCATTCTCCAAGACCGCAATCGTCCTAGGATAGCGGCACGCGCCCGCGGGCTGCCGGTGGGGACAGCGGCGTACTCTACGGCTGCCTGCTCGTATTGGCTGTCGTTTTCCAAGGCCACGCCGATCGCATAGGTGAGTTCCGCTGTGCCTGGATCGCTCGGCATGCGCTGTCGGCGGAGCTTGGCGGCGCGGATGAACGCTGCCCTACCGGCAGGCGAACCTGCGGGCCCCTCCTGGCGCAACGCTTCTGCTGCCAGGGCGACCGCTCGACGTGCCGCGGGGTCAGCCCGATCGTACGTGGGAAGTTGCTCGACGAGATCGTCGAATGCGGCGGCAGCGGCAAGCCGATCCTTCTCCAGTTCGAGAGCCGCCCCCAGCAGGTAGCGAAGCTCGCCGGCTGTCTGCGGATCGACGGTCGGCTTGCGACGTGTGGCGGCCGCGGCGTCGGTGGTCCACGCGATGGCCTGGCGAACGGCGGAGACGGCCTGCTGCAGGCGGGTTCGAGCGACCGAGGCGTCGGCAAGGGAACCCGGGCCGGCGTCGGCTACTGTCGCACCGCAGAGAAGTTGGAGGGCTGAAGCGTTCGCGGGTCCGCGGTCGAGCACTTCCTTAAACGACATTTCCGCAAGCGACGGTGCGAGCACCGCATAGAGCAAATCGCGATGGGCGGGTGAGCGGGCCGCGATCCTCTGCAAGGCTGCGAGCGTGTCGCTGGAGCGCAGCCAATCAACCGGCGAGCCCGACGAGGTCGCGGGCTGAGTTTCAGAAGCTGCGGTCGCCTGCTGTGCATGCAGAATGCTGGCCTCAAGCAGGCCGACGGCAACGAAGGCGGCCGCGTCGTCCGGCCGATTCTTGAGGAACCACTGGCGGGCGGGCGCGATGGCCTGCAGAGCGGCTTGGTCGCGGCCGGCGTCGCGAGTGGCTCGAATCTGCTCCAGGACGGCCAGCAGAGAAACCTGCCGCAGACGCTGGCGGAGCGTGCGATCCTTTACCCGATCCAGCAGAGCAATTATGCGCCGAGCATGAGCGTCGGCGTCGTCGTACTTGGCCAGGCGGCGTTCGGCGAGCGTAGCGATAAGCAACGCACCGGCCTGCTCAGGTTCGCGGCCGGGCGGCAGGTCCAGCCAGCCGCTGCTGGTTACATCGGCGAGCACCTCGTTGAAGGCGGCCGCAGATTGCTTCGCGTCAGCATCAGATGCCAAGGCCTGGTACAGTTTCGCCCAGGTCAACAGCATGGCCGACTGCGTTTCCATCGATTCGAGCACGCTCAGCGAGCCACCGGCACGCAGTGCAGCCAACGAACCCTCGTCCAGCGACTCCAGCGACTTCCAGGCGTCGGATATTTGTCCCCGCAGCTGGGAGATGGTCTGCACGGCCCGGCTGCTGAGATCCTTCACGATAGCACGGTCGCGGCCGGGCACCTCGTAGACCAGCAGGTTCTCAAAGGCTGTCGGGCACTGCCGCTCGAGGTAATCGCGGGCAAGTTCCATCTGCCAGCGGAAACGGCCGGGGTGGTCGGGACGCTTGCGGATCAGCTCGGCAAGAATCGCGCCGGCCTGGGTCACGGTGGAGCGAATCTGATCGCTGCTGCGGCCAGCAGCAGGCTGATTGAGAAGCGAATAACGCCTCGCAAGTGCCTGGCCGACCTCGTCGCCGGCGGGGAGATCCTTGACGTACTGCTGTGCCCAGGAATCCAGGCCGCGATCGTGAAGAGCCTCAAAAAAGGTGAGGTCGTCGACCGCGTCGGGAAGGGTCGGCGGAGTGGGGTTGGAGGCGGCGAGGACACTGGAGGTCGTGGCGAGGAGAAGGAAAGCGAATGTTGAATGTAGAACGTTGAATGTAGAACTGCGGAACCGAAGTGGATGAGACAATCTACGTCTGGGCGCTCTTGCCCCGAAAGGGCAAAGGTTTATAGCCAGGGGCGTAAGCCCCTGGTGCAAGTGCTGCTCATGCCAATCAGCCCCGAAGGGGCGACAGAAACAAGACGCGATCTTGTGGCCAACTCTCAGCATCATCATGGGGATCCGGCGAAGTAGATTTTTGAGAACTCGGCGGTCATGGCTGCGTTGTAGGCGTTGACCACGTAATCCCATGAAACGTCATCGCGAGCCAGCAGGTGCACGGGGGTATTGCCGTCGAAGCCGTTGCCACCGTTGCGGATGGCTCGCAGAGCGTCAGGCAATTCCTTGAGGGCGACGCCGTTTTCATAGAAGCGGTCGATGGTGATCCGGCAACCCGCGGGGCCGGACAGGTCCGGCGTCAGGCGAATGCGAAGCGGCATGCGCGGCACAGCCAACGCCGGGGCGACCGCGGCCTGCGTCACCCGCGCGGGCAACTTGGCGGGCAGCATGCCTTCCTGCGCCCCAAACCGACTGATGACAATGAACAGGAACAGCAGGTTGAAGATGGTGTCGATCATGGCCGTCAGATTCAGCGAAATAACGTACGGAATCTTGCGGTTGCGACGGCGGAAGCTCTGGCGCCGCTTTCGGCGCGAGGTCGGCGCTTCGGCGAGCACAGGCTCTGGCTGCAGGCGGCTGGTGCCGGGCAGGGACGAGAGCAGCTCTTGCCATTCGTCGCGAGCGACGCTCATTTCAGCGCCTCCAGTTCTGCGACGACCTCCACGTTGGGCAGATGGGCGGCGGCAATCGCTTCCATCACCTGGCGGACCTCGCCATAGGGGATGCGGCGATCGGCACGAAGCACAACCTGCGTTTGCGGAGCGGCTTGACCAATGGCGTTCAATCGTTCCTTGAGTTCATTGAACGAACCCATCTGCAGCGGACCGAACATCAGCACAGGCTCGCCACCCGCCTCGTACAGCATGTTGACGTAAACCTTTTCCTCCAGAAAGCGATCCTCGGCCTGGCTCTGGTGAGGCTTGGGGATCTCCACCGCGTCGGGCCTCTCGGCCGAGGCATAATGGCTGGCCAGCATGAAATACGTAAGCAGCAGGAACGTGACGTCGATCAACGGCGTCATGTTGAACGTCCAGAGCGTGGGCCTGCGTTTACGTTTCATGCTTTGCCTGTTCCGTGTTCTCGTCTTCTCCAAATCACAAACACGCAGCCTTTTCTTTTCGTGTGGGACCGACATCTTGCCGGTCCAAATGACCGGCTGGAAGCAAGTCCCACATAAAAAACGCCGCCGTCAGGCCGGCTCACCCGCGAGGACGCCGCCCGAGCGTGCCAGTTCCGGCTCGCTTGAATCACCCAGCGATTTCACCAGGCCGCTGCACATGCGAAGGCAGTCGGAGGCGAAAGCATCCACACGATTGCGGAAGAACGCATACGCCGTAAGTGCAGGTATGGCGATGGCCAGGCCCCAGAAGGTGTTCACCAGAGCGATGGCGATATCACCGACGAGTTTGCTGGTTTCAGGCGTGCGGCCGCCTGCGGTGTAGATGCGGTTGAAGGCCTGAATCATACCCACCACCGTACCGAGCAGGCCGATCATGGGACTGACGTTGCCGATCACGCTAAGGTACTCGACCCGCCGCATGAGCCGGCCGGCCTGATCCTCGACTGCCTCGTCGACGCCGGCCATGGCAGCCTCCATGCCCTCGGGCGCGTGCAGAGCTGCGGCGTACGCAGCTTTGCCGAGCATGGTGTCGGCGTCGGTGGTCGTCTCGATGATGCGGCGACGCTCTCCGTTTCGAGCGGCGGCTACCAGAGCCTTGGCCAGTGAGAGCGGCAACTGCGTCTCGCGGCGGATCGTAATCAGGTAATGAATCGCCAACGCCACCGTCGCCATGGACAGCGGAATCAGCAGACACCAGGTGATCCAGCCGCCGGCCACCACGAAGTGCTGAAACACTGACGGTGCCTTGATCTCTTCGGCGGCCAGCATCAGCCCGCCATGGCCCATCGTCGCTGCAACTGTCAACGCAAGATTCATCGCTTAAGCTCCTCCCGCGCCTTCTCGGCCCAGAGCGTGCCGTCCGGACCTCTGGTTTGCGGGTACAAGGTCATCAGTTCAGTCCACAGTCGTCTTGCCTGTTCGTTCTGGCCCGACCGGCGGCACAGTTCGCCCGCCCGGTAGAGGCATTCCGGCACCCGCGCATGTGTCGGGTAGTGCACGACCACGCGCATGTAGGCCAAGCCTGCACGGGCGACACTCGCAAAGAATTCGGCGGAGCGGCTTTCAGTGTGGGACAGGCTTCCAGCCGGTCTGATTTCAGCAGCAGGCCGCATTGCAGACTCGGCAGGAATGGCAAGTTCCAGAGCACGGCCCTGCCAATAGAGCAAGTCCGCCCGCAGCAGGCCGTGGGCTCTCTTCTGCACGGCGTCGATCTGTGCGAGTGCATCATCGAAGCGGCCGCTGTTGACCAGGGCCGCGATGCTGTCGAGATCCGCACGCAAGACAGGATCATCTCCAATCACCGGTGCAGCCAGATCGGCCGCAGGTGCCGACGCCGGACGAGGCCAACTGCCCTTCCAAGCCGCCAGCGAACGGCCGAGTTCATCCTGCTTGTGCCGCGCGATGACCGGATCGATCAGCTCGTCCGCACCTTTAAGCCAGTCAAAGCCATCCTTGGGCAGATGAGTCGGGCGAAGTGCCTCGACTACCGCCGGCATGCGTTCCACGACTTGGAGATACAGCTCCAACGCTCGTTCGAATCGCCCCTGTGCATCGGCTGCCTGAATGAGCCGACACTCCAGCAGCAGCGTCCTGTCCAGCGACTCCGCCCCACCTCGGCCCGCGCCCTCTTCTCCACTCGGGTGCCCCATCCCTTCGGCTTTGCGAAGGGATGGGGGATATCCAGCCCCAGCCTCCACCTTACCCTGCGGCGGAGCGATCAAATCGGCGAGCGCCCGCTCATAACTGGCTGCAGCCCGATGCCAGTCTCCCGCACGCCGCTGCTTTTCGGCGAGGTCGAACAACTGCCAGCCGGTAATCTGCATGTATTCGACCTGATCGATGGGGAACGCGTTCTGGCCGCCGCTCTCCTCCTGGCAGGTGAGCTTGCCATTCTGCAGCTTCACGACCCGCGTGTTGACCAGCGGCGGACGCGACTTGACGGCCACCACGTCGGCGCTGGCCGAGGCGGCAACCAGGAGCGTCACTGCGACGGGCATCAAGAGGTGATTGCGAACCGCGTACATTCCTACTCCACGAATCGACAATGTCCGCCGTGCTGGCGTGCGATGAGCTCAAGAAACGCACGCGTCGAAGGCGACGGGTCGAAGCCCACTACGGTGATCTTCACCGCACCGTCCGGATTCAACTGCTTGAGCGTGGTCAGCAGATCGGACTCGATCTTCTGATACTGGCCGTCGGTCAGGAAGTAGATCAGTTCCGGCCGAGCGGCGAACGCCCTTCGCATGGCCTCGATCGGATCGGCCTCACCCGGGTCGGGCATCCTGGTGATGACTTTGAGCAAATCGTTCGCCATGTTCTTGTAGCGAGCGTTGGCCGGCACCAGTCGGCGAGGTTCGAACTCGCGAATCTCGCGAGGCATGGCCAGTACGATGTGGAACTCTTGCGTCGGCAGCAGATCGCGAATGGAGTCCTGCATCTCGCGAGCGATCTGGTCGGAATAACGCCACAGCGAGGCGGACAAGTCGACGACATAGACGACCTTATAGGCGTTACCCGCCTGCCCGAAGAACCTGCTCACCGGACCGATGGCTGTACCGCCGCCACCCGTGCCGACTGCGGACAGAGCGTTGCCCGCACCGGCGACGTCCACTCCCGGCAGAACCAACGGCGGCGGTTCAGCGCTGACCACCTCGGCAGTTCCCGGCGTCGGTGTGGCGACGCTCAGGATTGCCAACTCGTCCAGTCGTGGTGCAGCGTTACGGGCGGATGGGGCAGCACCTGCCGGGCCGGGCTTGGGTGCGAATCGAATGGGCGTATCCGGCCGCGGCAGTACCGGAGCAGGTCCCACCGCCAAGCGTGCCTCGGGAATGATGATTCGGCGAGTGACCGCGGATCGGCCGAAGCCCATCTGGTAGAACGCCAGGAAGAGCACTCCGTGCAAGCCGATGGAGATTACCCAGGCAAACGCGTTCGAGCGCGTAAGCCGGCCGAGAAATCGCCGGTCGCGGGCCAGTCGGTCGCGAGCCATCGGTACCAGGGGTGCTTGATCGCTCATGGTGCGGTTTGAGACGGGCCTCCTGCCAGCCTCCTTGATGGCGCGAGTGTATTTTCCGCCTGCGGAATCGTCAAACGCTGGCAGTGCCGCGCCGTTGTGATAACCTATCCGTCCATGGCAGAAAAACTGAACGTACAGACCAGGCTTGTCGCGGCAGTGCTGACGATGGCGATGATGGCGGCCTTTGCTACAACCACATTCGGCGCTGCGCCGCCGCCGATCGATTTCAAGACAGTGCTGAAGGATCCGGCCCGCGTACACAAGCAGATCGAAAGCGATCGCAAGAAGCAGGAATCGGCCGCCGCCCGGGCCGACGATCCTCGCGGTCAGGTGGCCCTGGCGAACTGGTGGCTTGCGGTACCGACGGCTCGGCCGGCTACACGCTGGCTGCTGGGTTTCGACACGCCAGGGGATCGAAAAGTGCTGGCTGAGGCGGGCGAAAAGGCGTCAGCTATCCTCGCCAAGGCCGGGGAGGCGGTTGAGGCTGGTAAAGAGGCCGCATCCAAGAGCGATGAAGCCAAAAGCGAGCGGGCAGACCTCCTGCAATCGATCGACAACCTGACGGCCTTTGCCGGCGTGTTCAAACTCGCCGAGCAGGACCCGGCGACGGAATCCGGCCACGCGGCGTGGCGTAAGGCAGCGCTCAAGCTGGCCATCGCGCGAGAATCCAGCGACGCCAAGCTCGCCGCCGCCGCCCAGTTGTGGCAGGCCTTCGCCCTGGACAAGGCGGGCCGACGCGGGCGGGCGTTGGAGGTGTTGCCGGACGCACTCGCTGCGCCGAAGAACCTGCCGTACGACTTCATGAGTCGGCTGCTGCGGTGCCGGCTTGTGGCTGAGGCGGGCAGTCAGCCTGCTGCAGTCGCGATGCTGGGGCAGATGGAGCCGCCGCTCAAGGATTGGGCGGGCAACCCGGATCACAACAAGGCCCGACGGCTGGTGGATCTTCTGCAGTATCGCATCGTCCAACAGTGGCAAAAACGGTTGAAGACCGCCACCCAGCCGGAGGCCGCAGCAGCGCTCGAGCCTCTGCTGAAGAGAACCGAGAAAAGCTTCGCCGAGGTCAAGACGCCGAACCTGTACTACATGTCAACCGCAGTGCCGCTGCTGGTGAAGACTCATGAGGCTGCTCCCACGACGGCCAGCGCCTCCCAACCATGACGGAAGCCTCCTCCAACAACAAGGCAGACAAGATCCTGGCCATCATCCTGGCCGGGTTGCTGCTGATTGGGTTTGCGGTGTTCATGGTGCGGGCGGTCACCAACGGCCGCGGCTGCGATTTTCCTGAGTTCTGGGGGGCCGGGCGATACATCATCGAGCACGGCACGCGGCAGGCGGATTCGCTTCTGTATCGCTACCTGCCGTCGGTCGATGCAGCCTGGGTGCTGTTGGCCTGGATGCCGCTTAGCGTCG
>JBJKSL010000417.1:0-4182 GCA_046704145.1 Phycisphaerae bacterium | reverse complement strand
CGCCAGCACGACAAATATACGACCCGAACCATCGATCTTGATCTGCTTCTCTACGACCAGGCAGTGATCGCCACCGATGAACTCACCATCCCCGATCCGGACATCCTACATCGGGCATTCCTGGCCGCCCCCTTGGCAGAACTGGCCCCCGAACTGATCCTCCCCAACTACGGCGAGCCGATCGCGGGGATCGCCGCCCGTCTCCCAACCAACGACATGGAAGCACTCCCCCAGTTCACCCAACAACTGCGCGAAAACCTAGCCAAAGCAACCAATCTCTGACACTGTTGTATCCACCGTGGCATCCGCCGCGCGCAAAAATACGCAATTGCGTACATTCTACATTCTCTCCCTCACTTCCTCTCCAGCCCCAGCCGCTCCATCACCTGCTTCAGGTCGCTCCACGCCTTGCCCTTCTCCCCCGGGCTGCGCAACAGATACGCCGGATGGTAGGTCGGCATCAACGCGATAGCTTGCCCCACCCCAATCGTGCCCGATGGATAATACTCCCGCCACACGCCGCGCAACCGTCCGATCGACTCATCCGTGCGCAACAGCGTCTGCGACGCCGGCTTGCCCAACGCCACGATCACATCCGGCTGAATTATCCGTAACTGCTCGTCCAGGTAAGGCCAACACGCGGAAATCTCATCCGGCGCCGGCGTGCGATTGTTCGGCGGCCGACACTTGAGGATATTGCAGATGAACACCCACTCGCGACTCAGCCCCATCGCCTCGATCATGTCCGTGAGCAGTTGCCCCGCCCGCCCCACGAAGGCCAGCCCCTGCTGATCCTCATCAGCCCCCGGAGCCTCACCCACAAACACCAGCCGTGTGCGAAAGTCACCCTGGCCGAACACCGTCTTCGTCCTTGTGGCATTAAGATGACACTTTTGGCAGCACTTGACCGCCTCCGCATCGATCTTCTGCAACTGCTCCTGCCGACTGCGCGCCTCCTTGGCCGGCAGGTCCAGCCGAACCACGCGCCCCTGATTCTCAGCCACCGGCCCACGCGCCGGCGCCGCAGCCCCCGCCTTCGACGCTGCAGACGACCGTGACTGTCCCGCCGGCTTCCCCTGCGCGGGCAGAATCTTCGGCAACACCAAGGGCACGTGCCGTACGCCCAGCAGGTAATCCGTCTCCAACATCCGTGAAACCGCTTCCCGTCGCTCCTCTTGCATGACAACCTCGAGTATTCATCGACGTGCGAAACTTGACCATCGGGCCAGCACCGCCCACCTCCGCAGTTCTACGCCACCCCGCCCAGCCCGTCAATTGCCGTCCGTTCCAATTTCTCCAGAGTTACTGGATGACTTCCGGCCTGCCTCGGGATACTATCAACCAAGTCAGTGAGGTCTTGAGGGGAACTACGCTATGCGGAAGTGGGAAGAGGCCCGGATTCAATATCTTGCCGCCATGCTGCTGTCGGCCCTGCTGACCGGCTGCGGAACCCTGCCCGCCGGTGTTTTACCGGACACCACGGATTCGCTTACCGAATCGCTGCAAACCCCGACCGCCGATCCCAGCAGTCTCGACGCAGCAACTGCCCCTATCCCCGCCGACGACTGCCTCGCCCTGGGCCAGCCGTCCGACGAGATGCACAAGGACATGTTTGACGCCCTAAATGCCTTCCGCGTGGCCAACGGACTGCCCGAACTCGTCTACTCTCGCCGGCTTGAAGCCGCAGCCGATGCACACGTTCGCGACCTCTACGAACGCAACTTCTTCGCCCACATTAACCCCGGCGGCGATAACCCAGGCCAACGCGCACTCAAGGCCGGCTTCTGCCACGAGTACGTCGGCGAAAACATCGCCGCCGGCCAGAAATCCGTCGAAGCCGCTCAACGCGCCTGGGAAGACAGCCCCTCCCACCGCGAAAACATGCTCGAACCACAGTACTACTACGCCGGCGTCGGCTTCTACCAGGACCCCACCGGACGCATGTACTGGGCCCAGGAAATGGCCTACAAACTCGACTGATCCACGCCGCCCAGACAGAGCGGCATCCTCCGCGCCCTCATGTCTTCTTGCAGCCAACTCGTACTCGTTTCTACGGGGTGGGCAAGAACAAGTGGCACAGCCGCCCTCGGCTGTGTTTTCACGCAAGAATCCCCAGCCGAGGGCGGCGGGGCTAGAACACGCCCAAGAAACTGGCCGCACTCGTTTCTATCTGTCCCCAATTGAAAAGCCGCCGATCCCGGAAAGGATCGACGGCTTTATTGCACGTTAGAGCAACTTCAAGACGACTGCAGATCGCAAACGCCCTGTCCAGCTTACTGCGGACCACGACGAGGGCTGGGACGCCTCGGAGCTGCGGGAGCTTCATCCGTCCCGCCGTTGTCGCCCGGTTCCATCCCGGCCGGCGGCTGTGTGGCACCGCCACCCATGCCACCCATCATCATCATCGGCAGCAACTGCTGACGCACCATCTCGGCCACCGACGTGATCAACTCCGTGGGAATGAGCACGTTTATTTCCTGGGCCGTCTTGTCCACGTTGATGGTCGTGCCCACCAGCGGCAGCGCACCCTTCAGCGTGAGCTTCACCGGCAACTGATGCCCGGTCCGCGTGGCGATCGCATCGACCATGCCCAGCAGATTCTGGGCGTTCAGGAAGAACTCGCCAACGATCCGCCCCTTCGGCATGCGAGCCAGGACCTTCAACAGCTCTTTGTTCTTGGCCAGCGGAGCCTGATTATCCTTGACCAGCCCGACGATCTCCGTCAGCCGAGCCTCGCCGCCGCCAAAGGTGACAACCACGGCGTTCTCGCCAACCGTCGCAACCCGCAACACGATACCTTCTTCACCAACCACCTTCTTCACTTCCGCAATCTGGTCCGGTGTGACCTCCGGTAGTTTGCTCAGATCAACAACCATCTGATCGACAGATGCGCCATCGACCGTACCGGCGTTTTCTTTCCAGACAAACGCACCCAGCACCTGATCGATCTTGGCCTGTTCAGTGCCGTCGGCCTTTGCCACGCCGGCCGCGAGCTGCTTGACCTGATCGAACCCCTTATGCAGACGATCGCGCCAGGCGTTGCCGTCCTTGACCCTCGCCACCACGGTGACGCCAATGGCTCCACCGGTCTGCGGCTGCGCCGGCTGGGCCGCCTGCCCCTCCTCCTCTGGCTTCTGCGGAGCAGCCAGATTCGACACGCTCATGGCCACGGCCTGCGAGTTGGTGATCAGATCCACACACGTATCCATCAGCGGCTTGAGCCCCTCCGGAGTGAGCGGCGATCCCTTGGTGGTATCCATCTTGGAGATCTGCTCGGCCAGCTTCTCCATCGTCTCGCGCATCTGCTTGACCGTCTCCTCCGTCATGGGGATCGCCATCCCCATGCCCAGGATCGGTGCGTCGTCCGGCAGCCCCGCAAGCACCGAACCCTTGACCGCCGGAGTCGCCGCGATCATCTTCGCAGCATCGCTGTCCGGCTTGACCCGGCTGTAGAAGCTCAAGCCCAGGCCGGCCCGTGCGTTCAGCGAGATCCCCACGCAGATTTGCTCACCCTGCTCGAAATACTTGGTGATCGCCTTGGCCACGTCGCCTTCGCCCGCCGGCTGACTCGCAGCCATGGGGTTCATGCTGTTCATCGCCTGCTGCACTCCGTCGGCAATCTGCTTGCGAAGATCCGGCGAGATGCTGCTCACATTCAGCCAAAGGAAGATGTCCTCTTTGTCGTAAGCCTTGACCCGATCGGGCGACATGCTCTTGATCACGCCTTCGCCCGCAGCATGCATGGCCGCCGACAACGCCTCCGGCGTAGCCGTGCCTTCTTCCGGGGGCTTGGCCAGCAGAACGTAGTTATCCTTCACCGCCGCCAACGACGGCGCGCCAGCCAAGTTCAATTTGTACACGCCCGACTTCAGCTCTTCAGCGCCCAGCGAGTCGAGCAACGCCTTCGGGTTCGTCGCCGGGATGTACAGCAACATGCGATCCGGCAACTCATCAATGCTCTTGACCTTGCTGGTATCCAGCAGAACCAGGGCCGCCCCGCCGGAATCGTTAAGCCCTTCCGTGATCTGCAGCGTGCTCTTGAGCCACTCCAGCGGGGCCGGGAACATCCCCTCCGGTCCCAACGGGAAGCCCAGCTTCACCGACAACGCCACAATGTTGTTGTTCAGTTCCTTCAGATCGCGAACGGCCAGAAAACCAGTCGCATTGGCGGGGATCACTTCC
>JBJKSL010000416.1:0-9653 GCA_046704145.1 Phycisphaerae bacterium | reverse complement strand
GGATCGCCGGCCGGGTGATCGATCTGCTCGCCGAGCGCAAGTCCACGGATGACAAAAAGGCGTCAGCGGCGGGGCTTTCACGCGACCTGCGCAAGAAGCTGACCTACATCCAGGCGGTGGGCGATTGCGTGATCGCATCGAGCGAGCATGAGAAGCCCGCCCCGCGCTTCGGGCCGTTCTCGTCGATGATGGCCGGCATCATGCCGGAAGCGGTGCTCACTGCGAATCAGCCGGCGCCCAAGGATCAGCGGTTGCTGAGTTTTGTTCGCGTGGCTGGGCCGCGCGTCTCCATTGACCTGGTCAATGAGTACATGGTGGTCGAGGGTGCGGGCAACTTGCTGGTGCTGGACTACCACCTGCCCAGCACTGTGGCGGGCAAGCAGGCGCAATCTGCGGATGCGGGGGCACTTGTCGGTTCGCCGCAGTTGGTGGGCTCCCTGCAGAGCGAGGGCCCCAGCCAGACAGTGTTTACCTGGCAGAACTCGATGTCGTATCTCAACAAGCGCAATGTGGCTGTGCTCGACAAGCAAGTGGTGATGAAGCACGTAGCCGGTTCGGCCATGGCCATGCCCGAGCAGGTGGCCGCAGCCATGAAGATCGATCCGCGACAGTTGGCGGCCAGCAAGGGGCGGCGGGCGGAACTGACCTGCGAGAACCTGCTCGCGGAGTTCACACGCGGCGATTCCCAGGCGAACGGGCAACAAACGTCGGCGCTTTCGTCGGCGATCAAGCTCAAGGCCATGACCGCCAGCCGGCGCGTCCGCATGCAGGAGAACAACCGGGCCGTGGAAGGCGAACTGGTCCGGTACGACAGCGGAGATGGCAAGGTCCAGATCCAGGGCTCGCCGCAACTGCCGGCTTACGGGGCCGAGCTCGATGACAATGGCGGGCTGCGGTACTCCTGGCGCGGCCAGGAACTCGAGTGGGATCTGAACTCCGGCGTCATCGTGGTCAAGGGCGGCAGCATTAACGCCGTCGGCAAGTAGGGGTAGACAGGATTCTCAACACTTTCGGGGGGCGAGGGAATCATCATGAAGATTCTGGTCTGGTCGTGCGCGCTATGCGCCATGTATTTGACGCAGATCAACCCGGCGCAAGCCAAAGCTGCCCAGTCCAAGGCTGCCAAGTCCAAGGCTACTAAGCAGCAAGCCCAGGTCCAAAAGGGCAAGTTCGAGTACGACCCCGCAGATGAAACCGTTCACGCTGCCATCGTTGGCGGGGATACCTGCTACGATCCGCACGTGGTGGCTGCAGGCGGCAAGCTCTGGCTGACGTGGCTGGAGTTCGAGCCGGTCAAGGGCGACCGCATCTGGATCGGCACCCGCGAGGCGGACTCGGCGGACTGGACCACACGCAAGTGCATCACGCCCGAACCGGGCATGTACCAGAATCCCACGCTTACGCCGGACAAGACAGGCGGCTTTTGGCTCACCTTCGAGCAGGGACAGGGCGAGAAGTGGTCGGTGGCCGTCTTGAAACTGCGGGCGGACGGCTCAGTGGACGACCGGTCCGCACAAGCCACTCTGATCGGCGCGGGCATCAACCACCGTACCGCAGCGGCGGCCGACGGCGTCTGGGTCGTCTGGCAGACGCCCAAGGACGGCGTTTTCAACATTGCTGTTGCTCGACTGACTGCTGATGGCGTTAAGGATGCTGAGACCATAGGCCGGACCGGCACGGCCAGCGACTGGGAGCCCGGCATCGCGGTGGCTCCCAACGGCGATGTTCGCGTGGTCTGGGACGCTCGCGACGGCTCGCAGACCAGCTACGACATCTACACCCGGGTGCGAACGAAGGCCGGTTGGCAGCCGCAGGCCATACTCTCGGCGGAGAAGGGTTTCGAGGCCTGCCCTCGCGTCGCCATCGATCCGGCAGGACGAACCTGGGCCGCCTGGGAGGAAGGCAACCAGAACTGGGGCGAGCACTACATACCCGAAATGTGCAAAACGTCGCCGACCCGGTTGGACATGACGGACATCAACGGTCCGCTGCACGCATTCCGCCGCCTGCACCTCGGGCCGGTTGTCGGCAATAGCAGCGCATGCATCGCCCCGGTCGTGCCCATGCCGGCTTTCGCGAAGATCGCCCATCGTCCCGGCGGACCGCAAGGCGTCGAGCTCTTGGGTGGCTACTACGAGCATCCCGAACTGACCATCGACGGCGCAGGGCGGCTTTGGGTCGTCTATAGACACTATTACCTGCCCTGGCTGGGCGTGGGAAAGACGACCCACGTTCAAGAGAGCTGGGGCGTATACGCACGATGCTTCGACGGCAAAGACTGGTCGAAGCTCTTCCGTTGCGACATCGGCCAGGGCGACGGTCTGCAGCGGCTGGAGGTTGCTCCGCTGGCAGACGGCATCGCACTCGCCTACACCACCGGCCGTACCGATCGCCGACCGGACACGACCGCCGGCGTAGTTGTCGCCGCTATTCATCTGGACGGCCGGGCCACGGCCTATGAGTCCGCCGCAACGCCTGAACCGCAAGCCGAACGCACGCACTGGGGAGACACGCCGAAGGACAATTCGCAGGAATACCGCGTGTTCTACGGTGACCTGCACCGCCACACCGACCTGTCGCTGTGCTTCGTGCCGACCGACGGGACCATGGAGGATGCCTATCGCTATGCGATCGACGTGGCTCACTTGGACTTCATGGGCATCACCGATCACTCACGCGACATCGCTAACGGCAACGGCAAGAGTCTGCTCTGGTGGCGCTGCACGAAGGAGGTGGGCAGGCATAATCTCACCCCGCGGTTTATGCCCATGTACGCGTACGAGCACAGCCGTTCGATGGAGGACCACAACGTCATCTCGCTCGAGCCGAAACTGTGGTCCAACACCATGCCGTTCCCTGAACTTTGGAAGCAGATGGACAACGACTCCTTCAGCATTCCGCACCAGACCGGTGCCCCGCTCATCCCGCCCAGCGGCGTGATACCATTCGCGCTGACCGACAAGACCTGGACCTATCGCGATGACGTGCACCGCCCGCTGATGGAGATCTACCAGGGCTGTCGCGACCGGATCATCGAGCCGGATGCCAACCGCGGGTTGCTCAAGGGACATATTCTTGGCTTCATCGCCAGCAGCGACCACCTGTCCACTAATGCGAGTTTTGCCTGTGTCTGGGCCAACAAAGCCACGCGAGAAACGATCTTTCGAGCCATGCAGGCCCGCCGCACCTTCGGTGCCACCGCCAAGATTCGTCTGAAGGTCATGATGGGCTCGCACTGGATGGGCGAGCAGGTGCCGGCCGCCGAAGTGGGCCCCGTGCACGTCGAGGCCGAGGGCACCGCATCAATCGAGTCCCTCGACCTCATCGTAGACGGTCGGGTGCAGCAGACACTCCCGCAGAACAAGCAGAAGATCTCAACCGACATCACACTGCCGACATTCAGCGGCAGCGGCATCCACTACTTCTACGTGCGAGTGAGGCAGACCGACGGCAATTACGCCTGGGCCTCGCCTATTTGGATCAAGTAAGAAACAGTGCCCGCAGACCTTGCTACGCCGAAGCGGCTTCGCGAAGGCGAGTCACGCAGATAAAGCAGATGGGAATCAAAGACAGATTTGGAGTATCTGAAATCTCAAATTCCCGATTTCAACTTCTCGTTGTGAATCTGTCTTCTTCTTAATCTGCTGAATCTGCGTAATCTGCGGGCCAACTCTTCTCTTCTCAGTGCCTCTGCTTCCTATTTGTGTTTTCTCACGCTCTCGCTCGTCGTGGTATTGTCCTTGTACTTCTTGCGTAGCTTCGTCAACTCCACCTTGAGCTCGGTGACCGTACTGGCGTAGGCCGGATCTGCGTACACACTGTGCATTTCTTGCGGATCCTTGGCCAGATCGAAGAGTTCCCACTCGTCGGTCATCGGATAGTAAGCCAGCGTGTACCGTTCCGTACGTACGCCGAAATGCGGCGGCACGCGGTGCGGACGCGGATACTCATAGTAGTGGTAGTAGTGGGCCGTGCGCCAGTTGGCCGGCGACTCGCCTTCCATCAGCGGCACCAACGACGCACCCTGCATGTCCGACGGGATCTTCACGCCGGCGATGTCCAGGAACGTCTCGGCAAAGTCCAGGTTCGAGGTCAGATGCTTGTCCACCGAACCCGCCTTGACCTTGCCCGGCCAACGCACCAGCAGCGGCATGCGCATCGACTCCTCGTAGATCCATCGCTTGTCGAACCAGCCGTGCTCGCCAAGGAAGAAGCCCTGATCCGAGCTGTACATCACCACGGTGTTGTCCGCCAGACCCGACTTCTCGAGATAATCCATCAGACGTCCGACGCTGTCATCCACCGCCTTGATGCAGGCCAGGTAGTCTTTCATGTACTGCTGATACTTCCAGCTTACCAGCTCGCGACCGGTGAATTTGCCCTTCCGCAGCTCCTCGGTTCGAGCGTTGTACTTCTCTTCCCAGGCCTTACGCTGCTCGGGCGTGAGTTGCTTAAGCTTCCAGCGGTACCCCTTGGCTTCCCGGCCGTTGTCGTTCGCTTCAGGTGCAATCTTGAGATCGGCGATCATCTCCATGTTCTTGTCGACTTCCATCTCCTGATTCCGCGCAGGCGATGCTCGACCGGCGTAATCATCAAACAACGTCGGCGGCTCGGGGATGGTCACGTCATCCAGCAGGTGCATGTAACGCGGCGGCGGCTCCCAGGGGCGGTGGGGGGCTTTATGCTGGCACATGAGCACGAACGGCTTGCCCTTGTCACGCTGGTTAGACAGCCAGTCGATGGCCTTGTCGGTGATGATGTCCGTGGTGTAGCCCGTGTATTTCACTTTGCCTTTGGAGGTCAGGAAGTCCGGGTTGTAGTACACGCCCTGGCCCGGCAGCACCTCCCAGTAATCGAACCCTTGCGGATCGCTCACCAGGTGCCACTTGCCCAGCATGGCAGTTTGATAGCCAGCCTTCTGCAGCAGCTTGGGGAAGGTCTGCTGTGAGCCGTCAAACTTGCTCTTGTTATCAATAAAACCGTTCAGGTGGTTGTACTTGCCGGTCTGAATGACCGCACGGCTCGGCCCGCAGAGCGAGTTCGTGCACATGCAGCAGTCAAAACGCATGCCCTGCTCGGCAAGCCTGTCCAGTCGCGGCGTTACGCCAAACTTCGCGCCGTACGCCCCCATGGACTGCCAGGCGTGATCGTCAGTGAAGATGAACAGGATGTTCGGCCGCGACTTCGCCGCACTCGCACCGGCAGCGTTCGGAGCCGCCGTCGCCATGCTCGCGCAAAAACCCGCAACCACGATCGCCATCGATCCACAACATAATGGTTTCATAATCTCTTCCCTCGAACCCAACCAATCGTCCAACCTCGGCGCTGAGATGTCTCAGTCCGAACCGCCAATCACTTCTGCTCCCCGTACGGAGGCTTCCAGATCCACGGCAGCACGTGTGTTCGCTTGGCCCAGGCTTCCCACTTGGCCTTCATTTCCGCCACGCGTTGCGGTTGTTGGGCAGCGAGATCGTGCAGCTCCGTGCGGTCGTTTCGCATGTTGTACAGTTCCCACGCGCCGTCCGGCCCTTTGGCCACCAGCTTCCAGTCGCCCATGCGCACCGCGCGGTTGCCTTCATGCTCCCAGTAGATCGCTTCTCGATCGATCTTTTCGCCAGTGAAGGCCTTGGCCAGGCTGCGGCCCTCCATGGGGCGAATGGGCTGGCCGTTGTACTCGGTCGGATACTTCGCCCTGCCAAGATCTACGCAGGTGGTCATGATATCAATCACCTGGCCAGGCTGCGAATCAATCTGCCCCTCGCGGTGGATGCCCTTCGGCCAGTGTGCGATCAGCGGCGTGGAAATGCCGCCCTCGTGCACCCAGTGCTTGTACTCGCGGAAGGGCGTGTTGGACACGTTGGCCCAGCCCTTGCCGTAGGCGATATAGGTATCCGGCCCGCCCGGCATCACATCCGGCCCACCCAGCACCGCCCGGCCGTCGCGCGTCTGCATGGGCGGCCAGACTTTGGGCTGCAATTCGTCGGGCTTCATCGGCTTGAGGTTCTTGAGGTGCCAATCAGGCCGATCCTCGCGCCCCATGGGCTCGGCACATCCGCCGTTGTCCTGCAGGAACAGGATCAACGTGTTGTCGAGCTGCCCGTCCTGTCGCAGTTGCTCGACGATGCGGCCGATGCCGGTATCCATGATCTCGATCATCGCCGCGTACACTTCCATGCAGCGCGACTCCCACGCCTGGTGCTCCACCGTGCTCCAGTCGATGGCCTGTGGCGACATCTCCCACGCCGGATCGATCAGGCCGAGTTGCTTCAGTCGGGCGAAGCGAGCCTGGCGGATCGGCTCGTAACCGCCGTCGTATTTGCCGTGGTACTTGGCGACGATCTCTTCCGGTGCCTGCATCGGCCAGTGGGCGGCGGTGTAGGCCACGTACATGAAGAACGGCTGGTCCTTCTTGGCCGCATCGTGATCGGACAGGAACTTGATCGCATTGTCCGTGATCGCGTTCGTGTAGTAAAACTTCTTCGGATGGTATTCAGGATCGTCCTCCGGCGTAATCGGTGTGTTGCCGCGGGTCAGCGTGGTCGGGTCGTAGTAGTTGCCCGCTCCGGTAATCGTCCCGTAGAACTTGTCGAAGCCGCGCTGCAAAGGCCAGTTGGGCCGCGGTTCGTCACCTCGCTTGCGTTCTCTGCTGGTGACGTGCCACTTGCCGCACATGTACGTTGCGTAGCCCGCCTCGTGCATGACCTGGGCGATGGTGACGGCGTGCGCACTGAGTTCACCTCGCCATTCCTCTCTGAGGCGTTTCGGCCGGCCGGTCATGTGCCCCATGCCCGCCTGATGCGGATTCAAGCCGGTCATCAACGCTGCACGCGTGGGGCAGCAGCGGGCCATGTTGTAGAACTGCGAAAAACGCAACCCCTCGGCCGCCAGCCGATCGAGGTTGGGCGTGTGCATCTCGCCGCCGTAGCAGCCGAGATCCGAAAAGCCCATGTCGTCGCTCATTATCAGCAGAACGTTCGGCCGAGAGTCCGCCGCCTTCAGAATCGAAGGAGCCGACAGCACACACATCAGGCCGACACACAGCAGTGCTCGAAACCGAAATCGCGTTAATGCAGGCATTGCAGATATTCTTCCCATACCCATCTCTAATCCCTTCTTGCCTTTTTCCATTCAGGTCTACGTGATTCACTTTCGTGAGCGGCCGGCCTTGCGAATCTGCTCCAGCCGGTTGCCCATTTCTCGTGATTGTTCCTGTGCATCGGGCTCAACGTTGTTCTGCTCGCCAGGATCCTTGGCCAACTCATAGACCTGCGGAGCCCGCTTGCCGGCCTTCGCCGCGTTCTTGCCCTTTGCACGCTTGGGCTTACCGCCCGCCTCGATGTACTTGGCCGACCGCTGTCGCAACGACAGCACCGGCCCTTGTTCGACCAGTTCCTCGCGGCCGATCTGCGATTGGCCCAGCAGTGCCGGCATCACGTTGCAGCTGTCCGGAGCGTCCGCCTCTGCCAGCGTCTGGCCTGCCAACGCCGCGAACGACGCCAGGAAGTCGACCTGCGAAACCAACGCCTTGCTGACGCCCGGCGCCACGTGCCCCGGCCAGCGGACGATCAACGGTATTCGTGTGCCGCCTTCCCAGATGGTGTACTTGCCGCCACGCCACGGCCCTGCAGGTTTGTGATCGCCCAGTTTCTCGACGGCCTGATCCTTGTAGCCGTCGTCGACCACCGGCCCGTTGTCGCTGCTGACGATGAGCAGTGTGTTGTCCGCCAGTTTCAGCCGATCCAGCGTGGCCGCGATCTCGCCCACGCACGCGTCGAACTGCAGAATCACATCACCGCGCGGCCCCATGCCGCTCTTGCCGGCAAAACGCGGGTGCGGCACTCGCGGCACGTGGATGTCGTGCGTCGCAAAGTACAGGAAGAACGGCCCGTCCTTGTGCTGCTCGATAAACTTGACGGCCTTGCCCGTAAGCGTGTCGGCGATGTTCTCGTCGACCCAGCGGGCGGACTTGCCGCCGCTCATGTAGCCGATGCGGCTGATGCCGTTGACGATGGTCATGTCGTGACCGCGGCTCGGGTGCATCTTGAGCAGTTCGGGATGATCCTTGCCCGTAGGCTCGTCGCCGATAGGCCCGGCATAGCTGACCTGGATGGGGTCGTTCGGATCCAGGCCGACCACGCGGTGATTCTCGACGAACACGCAGGGCGTGCGGTCGCCGGTCGCGGGGATCAGGAAGCAGTAATCAAAGCCGATCTCCAGCGGCCCTGGCTTGATCTCGCCGTTCCAGTCCAGGTTCTCCGCCCCCAGGCCCAGGTGCCACTTACCGACCGCGCCGGTGGCGTAGCCGGCCTGCTTGAGGATCGAAGGCAGTGTCGTGCGGCCGGGCTGAATGATCAGCCGTGCATCGCCGGGCAGAATGCCAGTGCCCTTTTTTCGCCACGCATATTCGCCGGTCAGCAGCGAGTATCGCGAAGGCGTGCAGGTCGAGGCTGCCGAATGTGCGTCGGTGAAGCGCAGACCCTGCTCGGCGAGTCGATCGACGTTGGGCGTCTTGATACGCTTGGCCCCGTAGCAACTCACATCGCCGTAGCCCAGGTCATCCGCGTAGATGAGCACGATGTTGGGCTGCTTCTCGGCACGCGCCGTCAGCGAGGAAGCAAACAGGCACACAACCAGTGCGATGCAATAGATCGGCGACTTCATGTCATGACTCCCCTGAGAGAACAGCGGTGAACCGGCCTGGATGATACCGCGATGATACCGCCACGAGACGAGCCTCGCCACCACGATCGAGAAGTATTTGCCACGCATTATCTGCAGGTGCCGGAATCCATTCCCGTACGTGTTCTGTATGCTGGTGCCGGAATCCTTTGCTGCTGGTGCCGGAATCCCTTCTGTCTGCTGGTGCGGGAATCCCTTCCCGCACCCACTCCCGCGGGAATCCTTTCCCGCGAATGTTCTTCCTCTGGCACACATTGCCGGTCGTTGTTATTCTTCTTGCCATGAACCTGCAACAAATCAAATCCGCGTGCGTTTACCTTATTCTAACCGCCACTGTCGCAGCGCCGCTGGCGCTGGCCGAACCGTCCGACTCGCTCGAGCGTGGCTTCAAAGCCCCGCCGCCCGAGGCCCGTCTGCGCGCCTACTGGTGGTGGCTCAACGGCAACGTGACCAAGGCGTCCATCACCAACGACTTGGAGCAAATGGCCGCGAAAGGCTTCGGCGGCGCGCTCATCTGCGATGCCGGTGGGGCTAGCCAGGACGGCAACTCGTCCGTGCCACACGGGCCGACCTTTTTCACGCCCGAGTGGCGCGAACTCTACAAGCACACCCTCGCCGAGGCCGACCGCCTGCACCTGGAGATGAGCCTCAACATCCAAAGCGGGTGGAATCTCGGCGGCCCCATGGTCAAGGCCGAGGACGCCCCCAAGAGCCTCGTCTGTTCGGAAACTAGCGTCAGTGGACCGACCGCACTCAAGCGCAAACTCGCTGAGCCGAAGCATGCGCGCGATTTCTACCGCGACCTGTTCGTGCTGGCTTATCCGCTCAAGGCCCAGCCCGTCGAGGAGAAGAGCCTCGCGCCCGTGACCGCCAGTTCCGCGCAGTCCGCATTCTCGGCGGAGAATGCGGTCGACGGCCATTTGGACTCGTACTGGGTTTCCGGCGGCTCCAAGCCCGGCCAAGGCCCCACGCGC
>JBJKSL010000415.1:0-6822 GCA_046704145.1 Phycisphaerae bacterium | reverse complement strand
GATTACGCTCATCCGCCTTCAGCAAGCCCAACGAGCGTTCGTCGAACGGCCTTGGATGCCATTGCGGCTGCGCCTCGCGAGCATTCCCCTCGGCCTGTTCGGCCATGAGATAGGCGGCGCTCTCAGAGATTGCCCTCAGCAAATCCACCATGGCCCGACTTGGACGGCGGCGTCGCGTGTTGCGGCGGGGCCGCGCTGCAGTTGAAACCGACGCGTCGCTCATGGAGTCGGTTGCCGGAGTGCGTTCAGTTGGCCATGTATCGTTGAAGGGCGGATTGTTATCACCAGCGCGGTTTTCCGGATCCATTGGAGATCCTCCTTGTTCTGCGGTTACTGATGAACGGCACGGATTTCACCGCGCTCCCTTGTGAAGCTAGCGTTGCAAGAACCATACCAATAGTAGAACGCTTTGCTGTGGAGAGTAGGGTTTAGCCTCGTCCATTGACATTGCTCTGTCGCAAGAAGCTCGCCTGCCACTTCAAGTTGCTCCCGCATCGCCCTTTGTGTCGAAAGAATTGTTGGTCGCACATTCGTTTGCCGTGCTAAGAATCTGAAAACAGGCCCTTCGCCTATGGGCCCCGAACATCTGCCCCGCGGCCGGTCGCGTTTCGAGTAGGACAATTTGGCATCGCACCGGCTGGGTAAGGAATTCACGGCGACAGATTGGCCTCATGAGATGGCTTCGAACACGGGGCGGATGGAAAGGGGGCACCTTGTCGAGAGCAACTATGTGGGCGGCAGTGGAGAAACTGGGCCATGCTGGTCAGAGATGTAATGAGCAGAGAAGTCGTTGCGGTAGATGCAGATTCCAGCCTGCTCGATGCGGCTGTCAAGATGAAGCTGTACGACGTGGGCATGCTGGTGGTCGTCGAGAACGGTTTGCCGGCCGGGATAGTGACTGACCGCGATATCGCCATCCGCGGAGTTGCCGAGGCGGCCGATCCCACGCTGTTTGCGGTGAGCCGGCTGATGACCACCCAGTTGGTGGCCTGTCCGGAGACCGCGACAGTCGAGGCGGCGGCCCAACTCATGGGCGAGCGTCAGATTCGGCGCGTGTTGATCGTGGATGGCGACGGTGTGCCGGTGGGCGTGCTGGGGCTGGCGGATATATCCAGGCGGGCGGGGGATTCATTGCTCGCCGGCAGTGTGATGGAAGCCGTAACCGAGCCCACGCTGGTCGAGGCTGTGCGGCCGTATCGGGAAGCCTGAGGCTCGGGCAGTTTTCAAATCGCCGGTCCGGCAGGGGAGACTATTATTGGTGTGGTGACGCTCGCTCCGAGCGGAGCCGAAAGGGTCCGTGCAGGCCGGTTCGGTGGTACATGCGCGAGTATTTCAGGAATCCTGACGTAAAGGCTCGGATATCCGAGTTCCTGGGGGGCGTCCCGCCGAGCGGCGTCACGTCAGTATTTTTATCGCGTTGCGATGCTTCGGAGTACACCGAGATCGAGGCCCGCAGTCCCGAAGACCTCGACTACTTCATGGAGAACGGGCTGGACATGGCGCGATCGCTGTGGGATCGTCGCCATCTGCTCGTGCATCTGGATATCGAGTACGTCAACTTCGACACGCCGTTGGAGTCTTACCTCGATCCGGAGCGAACCTTCCGTCTGCAGCAGCCGGTGGCGGAAACGGTGCAGCGAGTGCTTTTGGAGTATGGGATCTCACCGCTGCACCTGCTGACCGGTCGAGGACATCATTTCGTCTGGCAGGTCGAGCGAGAGTCGGACGTGTTCCATCGCATGGCGAGTTTCGGACGCATGCCGGACTCGCTGCGTGCATCCTACACTCGACCGCATCCGCCGCTGGGTGAGCCGGTGCCACGGATGGTGGGAGAGGCCTTCGCGGGGCTGGGGCTGATCGTCGAGTATCTGGCCCATCGCATCAAGAAAGAGGCGGCTCCGCTATCTTCTTTGCCTGTGGAGTTGACTGCAGTGGAGGTGGGGCCCTCGGAACGCGGGCGTGAGATGATCTCGATCGACATCTCTGAGTACGGCGACCCGCTGCACACGCGCATGGTACGCGTGCCCTACACCGTCTATCGCAAACACTGGGAATCAGGCCGGGCATTGGCGGCAGGACTGGAAGACCAGATGCCTCTCATGATCGTGATTCCGCTGCATGAGATGCAGGTGGAGCAGGCGCTCGCCGTTATGCAGGACGAGCAGGCCGTGATGGAGCTTGCCGGGCGGGCTTCGGCGCAGATACCTCTGCAGACGGGGCCGATGGAACTGCTGGTGGATGACTACGAGCAGTCGGCGTTGCGGGATTTTCACGACTTCTACTACTCGCAGGAACATGAGCCCAAGGAAATCTGGCCCATGACGTACGACCGCACGCCAATGGAGGTTATCACGCCGTGCGTGCGTCACATCCTGGAGTTTCCAAACGATCTGCTGCTTCGACCGGCGGGCATACAACAGGTCACTCGGACCATGTTGGCACTTGGCTGGCATCCGCGGCACATCGCGGGGTTGATCCGCTCCAAGTACGAGCGGGATTTTGGCTGGAATCACCACTGGCTGCACTACGATCCGGCGACGCGGGCCGATTTCTACACGCGGATTTTCGCCGGCCTCTTCGTGGTCGGGTTGGACGACCTGGTGGACTTCAACTGTCAGTCCAGCCGCGAGAAGGGCTACTGCTTCCGTCCCGAGTTGCCATGTCAATTGAACGAACTTCGAGATTCGCTGCTCGAGAGGAGACGTCATGACCGGTTGGCCTGTGGGCCTTTCAACAGGCTGTTTTTACCAGCAAAGAATATCTGAGGTGCTAGAAACCATCCGCGACGGCGGATTCAGCATGATCGAAATCTGCTCGTTCCCTTCGCATCTGGATTATCACAATCGCCCCGTGGTGCACGAGGCCGCCCAACAGTTGGCGGATTTGAGGATGGAGCCGTTCTCGTTTCACGCACCGTTTCGAGAGAACATTGACATCACTTCGCTCGATGCCAGGCAGCGGGATCTCTCGCTGAATGAGTTGTTGGTCGCCGCCGATTCTGCCGCCATCATGGGCGTGCGTAACTTTGTCATTCACCCGGGGCCCGATCGCAGCGGCCGACCGCCGGAGTCTGAATACAGGCGTCGCATGGAGAACGCGGCAAACGCGCTGGCGCGGGTGGCGGCCCATTGCCGGCGACTCGGGCTGCAATTGGTGTTGGAGAACATGCTGCCACACCTGCTTTTCGGCCAGAGCAGCGACGTGATGTGGATCATGGGGGCGATACGGGATCTGAATGTAGGCATATGCCTGGATACCGGCCATGCGCACATCGCGGGCGATCTGTACAGTGCAGCTCCGAAGCTCTCCGGCAATCTCAAGATGGTCCATATCAACGACAATCACGGCCACAGGGACGAGCACCTGCCGCCCGGCAAGGGAAGCGTGGACTGGGTTCGGGTGGTGCGGCAATTGAAGGAGATATCGTTCGCGGGCGGGATGATCCTGGAGCTTTCCGCGGACAACGCCGAGGCGGATCAGATTTTGCTGCGGGCGAGAGAGGCACGTGCATACCTCGAGCAGGTCCGCCGGAAGGTCGATGGGGAGAAGACCGGCTAGAGCGTGTGCTCCGATATTGCGGCAGTGGATTGCACCTGTTACCGTGGGGGTGGCTGTTCCAATCGCTACGCAGTCTCGTGAGTTTCTCCGATGTTCCGGATCAGGCGTATCTTCGATGACAGTCTGCCCATCGATCGCAAGGCAATCGAGCAGGTTCAGCAGATACTGCGCGCGCAGTTCTCGCAGATCTCCGAAGCCGAGTTGGCCAGTCTGCCCCAAAAGTTGCGGAACCCCTTCAAGTATCAATTTCGGCACTTGCTTCTGGTGGCCGACGGGCCTCCGGCGGGGCGGGTCCGCGGATGTGCGCTGGTGTCTCACGACCCGGAGCTGAACTTCTTCTTCCTGGATTATCTTGCCACCGGCAAGCAACTGAGCGGCGGCGGCGCCGGCGGCGCGCTCTATGAACGAGTACGGGACGAGGCTGCAGCCGCAGGCGCCATAGGCGTGTTCTTTGAGTGTCTGCCCGACGACCCCGAGCAGTGCGACTCTGCGGAGATCACCAAATGGAACGTTGCCCGGCTGAGATTCTACGAGCGCTACGGAGCGCGACCCATCGCGAACACGGATTATCAGCGGCCGATCAAGCCGACGGATCGATGCATGCCCATGCTGGTCTTTGATGATCTGGGCAGCGGACGGCCGCTCGGTCTCAAAACCGCCCGGGCGATTTGTCGGGCCATTCTGGAGCGCAAATACAAGCACCTGTGCCCGCCGGACTATGTTGAAGCGGTGGTCTCGTCGTTTCGGGACGACCCCGTTCGCTTGCGCGAATTCCGATACATCAAGCCGGCAGCAATTGGGTCTCTGCCCTTCAAGCGACAGGCCCACGAGCGAATCGTGCTGGTGGTAAATGACAAGCACGATATCCACCACGTGCGCGAGCGCGGTTATGTGGAAGCACCGGTACGGGTGGGGGCCATCCTCAAGGAACTCGAGCCAACAGGCCTGTTTCATCGCATTGAGCCGAAGGAGCAGCCGGAATCGTGTATCCGGGCAGTGCATGACAGCGGCTACATCGACTACTTCCGCAAGGTGTGCACGCAAATCGGGCCGGGGCAGACGCTGTACCGGTATGTCTTCCCCATTCGCAACGCGACCCGCCCGCCGAAGGAGCTCACGGTACGTGCGGGCTACTACTGCATCGATACCTTCACGCCGCTGAATCAAAATGCGTTTCTGGCGGCCAGACGTGCGGTTGATTGTTGCATTACCGCTGCCGACGCAATCATCAAGGGAGACCGCCTCGCGTACGCGCTCGTCCGTCCGCCTGGGCATCATGCTGAGCGCCGATCGTTTGGAGGCTTTTGCTACTTCAACAGCACAGCCGCGGCTGCCCATCACCTCAGCGCGCTTGGTCGAGTGGCCATCCTTGATATCGATTACCATCACGGCAACGGCCAGCAGGATATCTTCTACAACCGTGCAGACGTGCTGACGGTTTCCATTCACGGACATCCGAGCTTCGCATATCCGTACTTCTCGGGCTTCGACAACGAGCGAGGCGAAGGCAGCGGTTTGGGTTTCAACGTCAATTATCCACTGCCGGAACAGACTGACGGCGAACAATATCGCAGCACTCTGATGCGGGCTCTGCAGCGAATCTCCAAATTCGGGCCCAAGTTTCTGGTCGTGGCACTCGGGCTGGACACAGCGAAAGCCGATCCGACTGGTTCGTGGACGCTCACCGCGAAGGACTTCGAGGAGAACGGCCGCATGATCGGCGCCATCCGTGTTCCCATGCTCATCGTGCAGGAGGGGGGCTATCGCACGCGAACGCTCGGTATCAATGCAAGGCACTTCTTTGAGGGGCTCGTGCAGGGAGTGTTCGGCATGGGAGCCGGTGTGGACCGACATCGACCGCGCACAGCGGGCCAGACAGTGGTAATACCTGACCGAACCAACTCGCACGCAAAGCCCGCCTCTCGGGGCTAGCAGTCACTTTGCATTCACAACCTGATGGCAGCGGAAGGTGCTCGCATCTATGTCTCTTCAATAAATGTTCGGGCAGTGGACAAGCCTCCGGCAAGACGGGGAAAGTAGGCTCGTCCCGGAGGAGTTTTTCAGGATAAGGGCAACCCTGGCCGTGAGCTAAGTCTCGCGTGGGCCGTATTTTGCGCGAACCATGGACACGTCTTCGACGTAAAATACTCATCATGACACAGACAGTAAGTAAACAACGAGGAAGACAAGGATCACGGCGCGATCCGCAGGAATTGTGGTACGCGCCGGACCCGAAGATTGAGACGGATAATGCGGCGGAGCAGGCAACCCGTATCGTTGATTCGATCGCGCGAGGCGGCGAGGATTACGACGAAGTAGCTTTGTTCACCACCCTGCATACCTGTGCATATCGTTCGATGAAGGCGCTGCGGAAGGGGGATCACGACGAGGCAGAACTGTGGCACGATCGTTGGTCGAAGACTCGCGAACATCTGGTCGAGAAGAACCTCGGCCTGGTCCACCTTATGATCAAGCGATAACGATCCACCGAGCTTTATGAGCACGATCTGCTTAGCGACGGTATGTACGGCTTGGCTCGTGCGGTAGAGAAATTCAACCCCTGGCGCGGGTATCGTTTCAGCACGTACGCGTGCAACGTCATTGCCCGCGCGCTTATGCGTCGTGCCAAGGTAGCCAGCGGTTACCACCGACGGTTCCCCGTGCAGCAGGACGCATCCTTGGAGAAGCCGGCCCCGCCAGCGGACGCGAACACCGAGCTTCGTGTCGAACGTCTGCAGCAGGTCCTCAGCCGAAACCTTGGCGACCTGACCGAGTTGGAATCCATGATCCTGGCGCGGCGGTTCCCGGACCAGGGCCCGCGGCTAACCTACCAGCAGATCGGTGAGGGAATCGGGTTGAGCAAAGAGCGGGTGCGGCAGATTCAGAACGTAGCGCTCGGCAAGCTGAGAGGCGTACTCTCTGATGATCCGATGCTGAAGTAGGGCTTCAGCACGCAGGGGTACTCTCGCTGTTCTCCGAATTGACCGTGTCTTCGCGCAGCGAGAAGAACCTTACACGTGCGTGGTGGTCCGACAAGGCTCTGAAGCCGCTGATGAGCGCGGACTCCAGAATGGTCAGCTCGCACAGGCGAGTTGGCGGATGCTCTTCTTCCGTACCAGCTCCGCTGGCCATGGCCCTGCAGTTTCCGGAAGCATCAACAAGGTGGCAGCTCATTTCGACCAACTCCAAAGGACCGCCTAAGCCTACAGCAAGATGCCAGTAATTGACATCCGGCAAACCACGGTAGAGCGGAGGGGGGAACCC
>JBJKSL010000414.1:0-3957 GCA_046704145.1 Phycisphaerae bacterium | reverse complement strand
TCTCTGGTTATTCTGCGGTCGAACGTCGCCGGAGGTGGTCCAGGGCGACGGCCAGGACGATTACGCTGCCGATGACCATTTCCTGAATCCAGGTGGGCACGCCGACCTGCGTACAGCCCGTGCGGAGGAAGGCCATGATCAATGCACCGACCAGCGAGCCGAGCACCGAGCCCTCGCCGCCGGACAGACTGCCGCCGCCAATCACCACTGCGGCGATAACGTCGAGTTCCGCTCCCACCGCAGTGGTCGGATCGCCCACGGTCAGCCGGCAGAACTGCATCACGCCGGCCAAGCCCGTAGTCAGTCCTGCGATACTGTACAGGTAGAGCTTGACGCGCTCGACGCGAATGCCGCACAACCGTGCAGTGGCCTCGTTGGAGCCGATCGCATAGACATATCGGCCGAGTACGGTGTAGCGCAGCAGCGCCCACACCAGCACGGCGAGCACGATCATCGTCCACACACCCGGCGACACCAGCAGCCAAGACGGATTCGGATCGCGCACCAGCACCGAACTGCCCAGCCAACTGGCCGGGGCGTCGATCTTCTGCTCGGCGGCAATGCCTTTGGCCAAGCCGCGTGCGATGCCCCACATGCCCAGCGTCGCGATGAACGGCACAACCTTCAGCCGCGTGATCATGCCCGCGTTAGCTAAACCGCATAACGCCCCGACCAGCAAGCCTGCAATCGCCGCAGGCACAGGGTCCCAGCCGCGTTTGAGACACCATGCCGTCGCCACGCTGGCCAAGGCAATCACCGAGCCGACGGACAGATCGATGCCGCCGCCGATGATGATCATGGTCATGCCCATAGCTGCGATGCCGACGGCGACGGTTTGATTTGCGGTGGCTCGAAACGTCTCGACGGTCAAGAAGCGATTGGGCTGTTCGCGGATGCACTGCCACTTGTCCGGTACCGACGTGACCGCCATGCCCAGCCTGGCCTGTCGCGCCGCGCGCTCGACCGCACTGGCGTGCGCATCCAGGCCGCTCTTGATCTGGTAAGCCAATCCGAAGCCGAGAATAATGGCTGCCAACGCCAGCAACGGCCCGACGAGATTGAGGAACCCGCGAACGCGCGAGCGCTTCAGTTCAGGTTCTATCGCCGCCTCGCCGCCTCTCCGTGTCTCCGCGTCGTTCGTTTTCACTCCCCACCTCCCACGGCCGCGGCCATGACTTGTTGCTCAGTCCATTCTGTTGTCGGTCGCATGGCCACCAGTTGACCGCGACTCATCACGCCGATGCGGTCGCACACGCCCATGAGTTCCGGCAGGTACGAGCTGATAAACAGCACGGCCTTTCCGGAAGCAGCCAACTCGCCCATCAGCCGGTATATCTGCACCTTTGCGCCCACATCCACGCCGCGGGTGGGCTCATCCAGCAGCAGAATGTCCGCCTGCTGATGCAGCAACCGTGCGATGGCCACTTTCTGTTGGTTTCCGCCGGAAAGATTCCACACCGCCTGTCTCGGGCCGGTGGTGCGAATCTCCAATTGTGCAATCCAGTGATCTGCAGCCGCACGTTGACGCCTCAGGCTCAGCAGGCCGAGTCGACCAACCGTGCCCAGCCGAGACAGCGTGACGTTGTCCGCGATGCTCAGCGGCAGTGCGAGGCCCTCGTCCTTGCGATCCTCACTGACCATGCCGATGCCCTGGGCGAGTCGTCTAGCAGGTGAAGCCCCTTTGTCGATGCCGGCCACGCCGCCTCGTTGGGTAATAGTGACTGTGCCGCCTGTCGTCGGTCGCAAGCCGAACACCGTCCGCGCCAGCTCGCTGCGTCCGGCTCCGATCAGGCCGAACAAGCCGAGGATCTCGCCCTGATGCAGAGCAAGATCGACGTTGCAGGGCGTGCCCTGGCCGCACAATTTGTGCAACTCCAGCACGGGCTCGCCAACTTCACGCCGGGGCATGCGAGGGAACATCTCGGCAAGGTTGCGGCCGACCATCATTTCGATGATGCGCTCCGTAGGAGTCTCACTAACCTCACCAGAGCCCACTACCTGCCCGTCGCGCAACACGGTGAAGCGGTCGGCAATCTGCCGCACCTCTTCCAGAAAATGCGATATATAGATGATGCTGACGCCGCGGTCGCGCAGCCTTCGAATCAGCTCGAATAAAGCCTGCGTGTCCTCGCTGCTGAGCGAACTGGTCGGCTCATCAAGTACGATGACCTGCGCATCTATCACCAGGGCTCGCGCGATTTCGACCAACTGCTGCGCACCGATGCCCAGGTCGCGAACTCGCGTGTCAGGCCGAATCTCCGGATGGTGCAACTGTCCAAGAGCGTCGAGCACTCGTCGCCGCATGGCCCGGCGTTGCAGAATCCCCAGCCGGGCCTGTTCCAGCCCGAGCATCACGTTCTCTTCGACGGTCAGATGCGGCGCGAGCGTCAGCTCCTGATAGATCATGGCCACACCCGCGGCCCGAGCATCCTCCGGCCGACGCGGCGCGAACTGCTGACCGTCTAATTCCATGCGGCCGCCGTCGGGGGCGACTGCGCCGCTCAGCACCTTCATTAGCGTGCTCTTGCCGGCGCCGTTCTCTCCGATGAGGGCGTGGACCTCGCCCGGCCGGACGCGCAGGTCGACCTTTGACAGCGCGACCGTTGCCCCAAATCGTTTCTTCACGCCCGACATGAGCAGGCGGTATGGGTATGTGGGTGGAGAACTCATCCAGGTTTTCCCGTAACTTTGATCGCCAAGATACTGGCTTCTGCCCCCCTCCCGCAAGCCTCGTGCGATAGTGCAGCGTCTCGCCCGCAAACGTCAGTGGGGGCCTGATGCGCGTTTTCCCGCCGCGCGCCTATAAGGGCTTGAGTAGTATTGGCGTGTCTCCTTTTGGGAAAGGTCACCATGCGCGATCAAGTAAAGTTTCTGGCGACTCGTCGCCAATGGACACTATGCTGTCTGAGCCTTGCGACCATGCTCGCCCTTCCTTGCACCAGCAAGGCGCAACCCGCAATTGAGTGGGCCAGCGGAAACGCGTCCATGGACAAGGTGGTCGTGCAATTCGATCAGCCCATGGATCCCACCACTGCCAGCAATCCGGCCAACTACCGGCTGAGCCGCGGGACTACCAACGTGAACGTGCAGGCAGCGGAACTCAGTAAGGACGGAACGCGCGTAACCTTGCGCACGAGTGTGCTTACCGAGGGCGCGACGCATACCGTCACGGTGAGTCACGTAGGAAGTTCCTCCGGTGTTCCGATTCCAGACGGCACGCAGGCCTCCTTCAAATCCTTCGTATACACGCCCGGGCTCATGCGCTTCGAGGCATTTGATCTCTCCGATCGCGACATCCAGGCCACCGACGTAGCCACGCTTACCTCGCACCCAAGCTTCCCGGATTATCCGACGCTGATACGCTACATCCCCGTCTTTACGACCACCTACGCCTACCCCGACGCACGGCACGACAACTACGGCTCGCGGATGACCGGCGTATTCGTGCCGCCCGTGACCGGTAACTACGTCTTCTACTTGCGTTCGGACGATGCTTCGCAGTTGTGGCTGAACCCTGCCGGCAGCGTCGAAGCCGGCAAGGTCATGATCGCCGAGGAGACAGAGTGCTGCCAGCTTTTCGGCTCCCGGCCATCGGGCCCGGTGCCGCTCGTCGCCAATCACCGTTATTGGATCGAGACCATTCATCGCGAAGGCCCGGAAGACGACTTCTGTCAGGTCGCCGCCAAGCTGGACACCGATCCGTCCGACCCGGATTTACTCATGCCCATAGACTCTCAGTATCTCGGCAGCTTTGCCGATCCAACGGGAGCCACGATCACTTCAGATGCTGCGCATACCGTTCTGACCGTATTGCCGAACGGAACTGACACGAGCATCGAGTACGACCAGGATTTCGAAGCCGGCAACGGCGGCCTCGACGTGCAGTCCACCAGCGCGACAAGCGTGTGGACCTACGATCCCACGCGACAAGCCTGGCAGATGACCGCGCCGTCGGGC
>JBJKSL010000413.1:0-4458 GCA_046704145.1 Phycisphaerae bacterium | reverse complement strand
CACGCACACGGGGCAGTTGGATGCGGCAGATATGAAACTGCTGCGGGAGGCTGTGGCTGAGAGGCGTCATCGCAAATATCGCAAGGCGGTCGAGAAGATGGATCGGTCGCAATTGGATGCGGTGGAGCAGGCCATATCGGAAGTGCTGCTTCGGGTGAAGGACGGCGAGGACTGGGTGGCGGAACGGATGCGTCTGCAGGTGAACGAGCGGGCTGAGGCGGTGCTCGAGCACGATCCGGTGCACGGCGGGGCGACGGATTTGCATCTGACGCGAATAGCGATGAAGCGGTTGCGGTATGCGGTGGAATTGCGGGTCGCTCTTGGGCAGGCGGTGGACAAGTTGGTGCTGGAGCGATTCAAGGCCGTGCAGGATCGGCTGGGGGATTGGAACGATCATCTGGCGGCGGCCCGCACGGTGAGTGCATTCGCTCGACGGCGAGAAACGCTGCTGGAGCGGCCGGCATGGGCGGTGGCGATGCTGGGCTATGCCGCGGAGCGAGTGAAGTTGTCGCAAGAGGTGGCGGCAGCGTTCCTGCCGGAGTGGCCGGAACTGCGAGGAAAAGTGGCAGAGTTGAGGAGTTGATTCGGATCGGCAAGATGCCGGGGCGTAGTACGAGGCGATAAGTACGGGGCGGTCCACAATTGGTGGAGATGTGACGTGTCATCTGATGGAATCGAACTGAAGCCGCACGAGTTTCCCGGGCGGCTGATCATCGTGGAAGGCATCGACGGGTCGGGCAAGAGTACGCAGATCCGCTTGCTGCAGAGGTATCTGCAGTCGCAGGGCTACTCGGTGGTGTTCACGGAGTGGAACTCCGCCGACCTGGTGAAGGCGACGACGAAGAAGGGCAAGAAGAAGCGGACCCTGACGCCTACGACCTTCAGTCTGCTGCATGCGACGGATTTCGCACATCGGCTGCTGAGCAACATTCTGCCGCCGTTGAAGGCGGGGCTGATCGTGCTGGCGGACCGCTATGTGTTCACGGCGTTTGCACGGGATGTGGTGCGAGGATGTCATCCCGACTGGGTTCGCAAGGTGTACACCTTTGCTCCCAAGCCGGACGTGTCGTTCTTTTTCCGCGTGCCGGTTGAGATGGCCTTGCAGCGGATCACGATGTCGCGGCCGACGCTGAAGGATTTTGAGGCGGGCTTGGACCTGAACCTGCATCACGACCCGTACGAGAGTTTCAAGCTGTTCCAGGGTGCGATCCAGGGCGAGTATGAGAAGATGATCGATGAGTACGGCCTGGTGGCCATGAACGGGGCGGAGAGCATCAGCGAGCAGCAGCGCAAGGTTCGCGAGGTGATCGAGGAGCGCCTGTCGGAGTATCACCGAAAGCCGCGGATCGCCTGAGACGCGTTCGCGTCCCTGTGCGCGCGGCGGGGTATGCTGAGTTGGTTTGGATGGTTTTTGGGCCGCCGCGACGGGCAGGAGTTTCAAATTTGGCCGGCGTAAGACGGCGTTCGCGTCCCTGTGCGCGCGGCGGGGTATGCTGAGTCGCTTTGGATGGTTTTTGGGCCGCCGCGACGGGCAGGAGAGTTTCAAATCTGCATGAGTTGCATGGGGAGTCGGTATGAGTCAGTTACAGTTTTTTGGTGAAGGCTTGCCTTACATTCGCGCGGAGGATTATCCGGGCGTACTGATCACGGTGGAGGGTACCGACAGTGTCGGGCGGACGACCCAGGTGAACATGCTTCGCGAGTGGCTGGAGGTGCAGGGCTACGGTGTGGTCGACACGGGCTGGACGCGAAGCCAGTTGGTGGGCGGCACGATCACGCGGGCCAAGGAAGTTCGGGCGTTGAACCGGTACACATACTCACTGTTGTACGCGGCTGATTTTGCGGATCGGCTGGAGAAGGAAATGCTGCCGGCATTGCGGAGCGGGTTTGTGGTGCTGGCGGATCGGTACGTGTTCACCGCCTTCGCGCGAGATATGGTTCGCGGCGCGGATCCGCGGTGGGTGCATGATTTGTTCGGGTTCGCCCCCGTTCCGCACCTGGTGCTGTATTTGAAGATCGATGTGGCCACGTTGATTCGCCGGACCATTCCGCGTGGGCCGCTGGACTATTTCGAGTCGGGCATGGACATGTCGCTGGGCGACGACTGGTACGACAGTTTCAAGAAGTACCAGACGATGATCATCCGCGAGTACAACAAGATGGCCGAGGAATTCGGGTTTTTTACGGTCAGTGCCCGGCTCAAGCCGGAGAGCATCCAGCAGCGGCTGCGCGAGAAGGTGACCGAGTTCTTCGAGGCGCGGCACTTCATGGGAGCCCCGGTTCCGGCGATAATGCCGACGGAAAAACCGGTCGATCGTGGCGAGGTTAAGGTATAAGTGGCGGGGTGGGTCTCAGCCGACGATGCGCACCGGGTTCAATAGAACCCGGCTCTGATTGCATGCACAGGTCCGATAATTATCTTTTTCTGTCTGCGTGGCGGGCAAGTGCTCGCGACCTTTGTATCAGCCGATAACTCGAAGAGAGGACGGTGCGCTTTGGCTGCGCGCCGGTCATGTAGTATCGCTCGTTTCGCTTTGGCTGGTAGAGGCATGAAGACACATCGCTTTATCACGTTAATTCGTCCTGCGACGGTTTCGTCGGTTCACGCGTACAGCATACCCATCACGCCGCCGATCGGTGTTGCATACCTGGCGGGAAGCCTGGAGCAAGCCGGCCATCGGGTCGCGATCGTCGACGCGTTGGGCGAAGCGCCGCTGCAGCAGTCGGACACGTGTCATCCACGGCTGCGAGCGCATGGGTTGTCGATTGCCGACATCGTCGCCCGTATTGACCCGGCGACGGACATCATTGGCGTGTCGGCGATGTTCTCGCAGGAGTGGCCGCATACCGAGCAGTTGATTCTGGCCATCCGCGAGCGGTTTGCTCAAGTGCCGATCGTGCTGGGCGGCGAGCATGCGACGGCAGCGTGGGAGCACGTGCTGGCGACCTGTCCGGCGGTGACGCTGTGTGCGCTGGGCGAGGGGGAACAGACCATTGTGGAGTTGGCGGAGCGGGGCGGTGAGGGCGATCTGGCCGAGGTGGCGGGGATTGCGTACCGGTGCGAGGGGCGGCCGGTGTGCACGAAGCGGCGGGAGAGAATGACGGAGTTGGACGGGCTGCCGCGACCTGCCTGGCATCTGGTGCCGATGGAGACTTACCTGGCGAACGGCTACGGGCATGGTGTGAACCTTGGGCGGCCGATGCCGATTCTTGCCACGCGTGGGTGTCCGTATCGCTGCGCGTTCTGCTCGAACGATCAGATGTGGACGACGCGATATGCGACTCGCAGCCCGGCGGATGTGGTCGAAGAGATCGCTGATTACGTGCAGCAGTATCGGGCCAGCAACTTCGATTTCTACGACCTTACCGCGATCGTGCGACGGGAGTGGATTTTGGAGTTCTGTCAGCTGCTGGAGAGGCGGCGGTTGAAGATCACCTGGCAGTTGCCCAGCGGCACGCGGAGCGAGGCCTTGGACGGTGAGGTGCTGAGCTGGTTGTATCGCACGGGTTGTCGCAACATCACTTATGCGCCGGAGAGCGGCTCGCAGCGTACGCTGGAGCGGATTCACAAGAAGGTCAAGCTCGACAGGATGTGTGAGTCCGTGCGGGCGGCCCGGCAGGTGGGGGTCAAGACCAAGTGCAACCTGGTAATCGGGTTTCCGGACGAAAGCCGCTGGGACGTATATAAGACTCTATGGTTTGCAGCCAAGCTGACAGCCATGGGCGTGGATGATGTACCTCTGTATTTGTACAGCCCCTATCCGGGCTCGGAACTGCACGAGGAATTGCGCGGCCGTGGCGTGATCGGTCTGATGGACAACGATTATTTTGCGTCGCTGGGTTGTTTCATGGATCTGTCACAGCCCAGCTGGTACTGTCGTCACATCGGGCCGCGGGAGTTGAACTTCTATCGCACGGCGGGGATGGCGGCGTTGTATGGGCTGGGTTACGTGTTACGGCCGTGGCGGATTCTGAGGACGGCACTGAACGTGCGGAAGAATCGGGGGGCGACGGTGTTCGAACAGCGGCTGTGCGAGATGTGGAGTCGGCGTGTGGCCGGCTCAGTTTCGTAGGTTCTGTCCCTCCCTGACTGCATCTTCTTCGGGTCGCCACGGTGGAAGGATCGTGACAAATGGAAAGCGATCCGACTCCATCCTCAAGGACCACGTGAGTCGGTCAAACAGAGCTCTGGTCGTGCAGGCGGTTGGAGGGGTTGGTCGACCCACTCCGCGACGGAGTGTGCGGGCAGCCCTTGCAGTGACCGGCCGATGAGTTCTCCCAGACGCAAGTTTTGAAAACCAGCATTGATTGAGAGGGGCTCTTGCTGGCCCGGCAGTTTGATGATCAGGGGCACGTGTCGAACCTCCTCGTCTTTGATGCTGGCTGGAATTGCGGGATCGGCTCGCCAGGAATGGTCGGAGGTGAGGATCAACATGGATTCATCGAATCGGCCTGTAC
>JBJKSL010000412.1:0-4979 GCA_046704145.1 Phycisphaerae bacterium | reverse complement strand
TATCGTGGCCGTGCAATGCTGGAACTCGCTGCAGCTCAACTATGGCATCGTGGCTTGCGGCGTTCTTGGCCGCATGGGTGACCGCGGCATTCCGCATGCTTGCGAGTCGGACGTGCTCGGGGCGTTGTCGATGTATGCTCTGCAACTGGCTGCCGATTCGCCTGCCGGTCTGTTCGACTGGAACAACCTGCACAACGATGACGACGAGCTCGTCAACCTTTGGCACTGCGGCGTCTATCCGCCGTCGTTTGGCAAGTGCAAGCCGAAGATGGCTGCGCAGGGCATCATGAGCAAGCACATCGGTGCGGACAAGTCCACCGGTGCCCTCGAACTGGTCGTAAAACCGGGCCCTGCCACCGTCTGCCGCATCACGCAAGGCCTGCCGGGTGAGGGCTGGAAGGTCTTCCTTGCTCAGGGCGAGTTTGAGGACAACAGTGCCAATACCTTCGGCGCTTACGGCTGGTGCCGGCTGCCGGGCCTGCAGCGGATGTACCGCGACATTCTTTTGCGGCACTTTACGCACCATGCAGCAGTGACTCGCGCCCACGTGGGCAACGTGCTGCACGAGGCCTTGGGCAACTACCTCGGAATGGCGACGTACCACGATGGGCAGGCTGTGCCGGGTACCTACGCACCATCGCTGCCCTTCAAGTTCGCTCGTCCGAACCCGGAAACGACGTTGAGTTCGTTTTTGAAGTGAGTGGCTGACGCAGGTCAGGCTTGAAGTGAGTGGCTGACGCAGGTCGGCAAACGCTGGGTGCCCCATCCCTTGGTACTCCAAGGGATGGGGGATGTGACGGTCTTCTTACCTTGCAAGAGAAGTAACGGAAAACTTGTCATGCTCAAATCTAACATGTCGCGAGTAGTTAGCGGTGGTTTGGTCTTGTTTGTTGCGTCGTCGGCTTTCGCCATGAGCGTGATACCTGCCGAGCAGCAGCACGTTCGCTCGCTGGACGGTCAGTGGCGATTCAAGCTCGAACAGCCCGGCGAAACCCCCGAAAATGGCTTCAACAGCGGCAAAATCAAGCCGATTGTCACTCCGGCCAACCCCGAGCCTTTCCAGAAGCTCGACTACAAGGAAGACGCCTCCTGGCACGACCTGGCCGTGCCGGGCAACTGGGAAATGGCCGGCTACTCGCCCGCTACCTACTACCAGCCGGACAACGCCATCGGTCTGTACCGTCTTTTCTTCGATGTGCCGGCTGATTGGCAGGGCAACGTCGTCAAAGTGAATTTCGACGGCATCCAGAACGGGGCCGAGGTATTCTGCAACGGCCAGCCCGTCGATGTCGACGAGTCGAGTTGGGGACGCCCGAACTACCACGAGGGCGGGTATACTGCGTTCCAGGCGGACCTCACACCTGTGGTCAAATTTGGCCAGAAGAATCTGCTGGCCATCCGCGTCACCAAGAACACGAAGTCATCCGACCTCGACAGCGGCGATTACTTCTTCCTGGGCGGAATCCATCGCCCGGTAACGCTTTTCTGCATGCCGAAAACGCATATCGAGGACCTCACTGTTCAGACGAAGCTCCTGCCAGCCAACAAAGCTGAGCTTCGCGTGTTGCTGGCCCTCTCTGTGGCCCAGCCCGGCACGAAGGCAACCATGCAGCTCGACGGCTACCCGGCCGTCGAAGTTGCTGCAGACCAGAATGGTCGCGTCGAACTCGTGCAGACGTTGGATAATCCCAAGCTCTGGTCGGCGGAAAAGCCGAACCTCTACACGCTGGCTGTCGACCTGAAGGACGCCCACGGCAAGGTCGTCGAGCACCTCACCAATCGCGTCGGCGTTCGTGAAATCACGATCAAGGATGGCGTTTTCATGGTCAACAATGTGCCCGTGAAGTTCGCGGGCATCTGCCGCCATGACCTATATCCGACAGTGGGCTCGGCCCTCAACGAGGAACTGTGGCGCAAAGACATCATGCTGATGAAGGCCGCCAACATCAACGCCATTCGCACCTCGCATTATCCGTACGGCTCTGGCTTCCACGATCTCTGCGATGAACTGGGCATGTACGTGGCTGATGAGATGGCCGCCTGCTGGTGTCCGACGAATACCGACGAACTCACGCCCGCCTTCGCCCAGCACGCCCGCGAAACCGTACGTCGCGACAAGAATCACCCCTGTGTGGTCATGTGGGCTGTGGGTAACGAGAACAAGCCCGGCAAGAACAACAAGGTAGCGGCCGACGAGATGAAAAAGATCGACACCACTCGACCGAGGCTGGTCTCATGGCGAGATGCTGAAGAGGGCGACGTCGAACTGGATGACCGGCACTACACCAAGCCTTCTGACGTCGCAAAGGCCAACGCAGATACCGAGCGCCGCAAGAAGCACCCCATGACCTATCTGGAAAACCCCAACAACTGGGAAATCCGCAACGGTGCCGACTTTGGTTGCACCGACCTGTGGGCCGCGGTGCTCGACCGCAGCTGGCAGGTGGTGTGGGACGCCAAGTACGTGCCCGGCGCATTCCTGTGGGAATGGCAGGATCGTGCGGTGGCCGACAACTGTAAGACCAAGCTCTACGACTACGTGCCCGCGACGAACATCAACTACATCAAGGCCAAGGGCATCTGCGACGGCTTCCGCAATCCGCGGCCGTGGTACTATCACGTCAAGATGGTCTACGCGCCGATCAAGATCGACCTCGAGCCGCAGGTCGGCTCCTCCGCCGTCATTCTCAAGGCGATCAACTACTACTCCTTTACTGATCTGGCCGAGCTGAACACCGTTTGGCATCTGCTCAAGAACGGCAAAGAGCTGAAAACCGCAGTGACCCACGTGGCCCTCGCCCCGGGGGCGCACGGCCAGATCAAGCTGGACCTGCCGCAGGACGTGCTTGCCAACGCCGATGCTCTTCGCCTCGACTTCAATCAGGCCGGGGGTCTCAACGTCGTAACCTATCAGCTCCAGCTCAAGCCCGAAGCGGATACGACGCCGAAGCTGGATCCCGATCGGCTGAAGGACGTGAAGTTCCCGCGGTTCAACCTGGTCACTGCCACTTACGGTCGCAACCCCAGGACCGGCTGGCGCTGGATCTCCCGCCATCCCGGCCAGCTGACCAAGATCACCGTGCAAAAGGCTGGT
The DNA here is from genome assembly GCA_046704145.1 of Phycisphaerae bacterium. GTDB lineage: Bacteria > Planctomycetota > Phycisphaerae > UBA1845 > PWPN01 > JACQVT01. The sequence goes on along the minus strand of JBJKSL010000412.1, from coordinate 1,885 downwards.
GCCAGTGCCGCCTCGCCGGTTGCTGACGATGCAGCCCTCTACGCCATGCCGCTGGCCGATGTGCAGGCCGTGGACGCCGACGTGATCCTCACCACCGACGCCAAGAAGAAGACGGTCGCCCATGTCCACGTTGATTTCGCCAAGGGGCAGTTCTCGTACAACCTGGAGTGGAAGGGCGGCAAGGCCGACGTCCAGGAACTTGGCTGGGTGTTTGAGATGCCCAAGGATTGCGAGCGGTTCGCGTGGCATCGCAAGGCCTACTGGTCGTACTATCCCGAGACGCATATCGGCCGACCTGCCGGCACGGCTACGCCTGACTCTGCCAATGCAGAGCTGACGAACATGACTCGGCCGGACGGCTTCGACTTCAACTCGACCAAGTACAACTGCGACTGGGCCACGCTGGCCGATAGTACCGGTCGAGGCTTGGCGGTGGAGTCCGTCGGTGATGCCCGCCCGCAGTGCAGAGCCGGCACCGCGGAAAACGGCAATCGCCAACTGGTGGTCAACAAGCTGTGCTGCCCGCCACGCGACATCAGCACAAATATCGTGCCCGACTACTACCGCGAACTGAAACGCGGCGCCAAAACCGCAGGCACGTTCCGCTGCGGCACCCTCGGCCAGTAGGCAGGCAGCCCGGCACAGCACTGCCTCGAGATACCAAGAAGATCCCGGCACAGGCGTACATGCCTGCGTTCCGGGATCTCTTTTTTGTGTCTGGGTGCGTTTAGGGTGATAATCCTCGCAGGGGATCAATCGCATCTGGATCGCAAGCAGGAGGCGAGTCAATGAGGCTCATCGTTTTTCTGGCTGCAACTCTGTTTGCTGTTTTCTCGCCGTTCACGCTAGCTACCATATTTGATAAGGATGAATCACAGAGGCACAGAGATACAGAGAATACAAAGATTCATGGCGACAGGATTGCCAAGAGATTCTCGACAGTCTGTCGCCCTCTGTTAATCGGCCGAGTTTTACGAAAAGCATTTATTCTCAAGGCCTTCTCTGTGCCTCTGTGTCTGTTATGTAACGTTCTGTCAAGGCCATTGTCCAGCGGACCGGCTGATGCATTGATCTCGTGCAGTCTGTTATTCGTTCGTCTCCGGTTTACCGGAGAGAATCAGTTAGCCGAAACGCCGAGGTCGGACCAAACTCCGTGACGGGGGATGTCCCATGGCACTTGCGGTCGCGACCTCTTCGATGATCGATGCAGGATCAAGCATGACCTTCCGCTCTGGTTTTCTTTGTCTTCGCCCTCAAAGCATTCTTCATGACTTCCCGATCACGGTCACTTCGCCAGCAGGGCAGCCGATCTCACGCCGCAACGCCCGGAGGCTGTTCCCGACCATCGGTCGGGGGCCCGGCGTCGCGAGCCCGGTGCCACATCATGATGGCCAGGCGACGCATGATCGCGACCACCGCGATCTTGCGATGTTTGGGGTTTTTGCGGGCGATCTGAGCATAAACCGCCGCCAACTGCGGATCCGTTCGGATCAGCGACCACGTCGACTGGCAGAGCACCTTGCGGACGCGGCTCGGCCCTTGTCGCGTGATATGGCCCTTGCAATCGTGGCGCTCTCCCGTCTCGTTGCTCGTCGGAACCAGCCCCAGGTACGCCGCCAACTGTCGACGATTCGAGAACCGCTGCGGGTCGCCCAACTCGGTCAGGAACACCATAGCCGAGAGCGTTGCCACTCCCTTGATCGTCCGCAGGGCCTGCACGGCCGACGCGTATCGCTCGGAGCGGGACAGCACCAATACCTGCCCATCCAGGACTTTGAGCTCTTCCTCGATTGCTTCCATCTGTCGCAGCAGCGACGACAACCCCGCCTGACCGCCGGCTCTCAGTCCCTCGATACGACCACTGGCCAAGCCCTTGAGCCAGAAC
>JBJKSL010000411.1:0-8192 GCA_046704145.1 Phycisphaerae bacterium | reverse complement strand
ATACTGGTCGGCATCAAGAGCGTTCCACCGGACATACGTCAGACGGTCATCAATAACGGTGGCGGACATGTGAATCACAGCATGTTCTGGCCGTTGATGGCGCCGGCCACCAGGGGTGGGGGCGGCGAGGCGACCGGAGCCGTGGCTCAGGCGATCAAGAGTGCCTTTGGCAGCTTTGCCAGCTTCAAATCGACGTTCACCGACGCGGCCACTACACGCTTTGGTTCCGGCTGGGCCTGGCTGAGCTTCGACTCTGCCGGCAAGCTGGTGGTACATTCGACCCCCAACCAGGACAGCCCCATTATGGACGGCTACAAGCCGATTCTGGGTCTGGACGTCTGGGAGCACGCGTACTATCTCAAGTACCAGAACCGTCGGGCGGAATACATCGATGCCTGGTGGAACGTGGTCAACTGGACTCAGGTGAACGAGTACTTCAGCAAAGCGAAACGGTAGCCTGTCCGTGAACGGTGGCCTGTGCGGGCGAACGGTGGCCTGTGCGGGCGAACGCAGCCGGGATCAGTCCTTGAGTTGGTCGATCTGGGCGGCCAACTCAAAATCCTTCTGTGTCAGGCCGCTGGCGCTGTGCGTGCTTAAACGAACAGACACCTTCGGGTAGGTCAGCACGACATCCGGGTGATGGTCGGCGCGCTCGGCCAGCACGGCGACCCTGGTTACAAACCCCAGGCCAGTCAGGAAGTCTCGCATGGGGAAGACCTTCATTATCCCGGCCACGCCGTCGAGGTCGTTACGCTTCCAGCCGGTGAGCGTGGCCAGCTTTTCGGCGATGTGATGTTCGTCCAAGGCGTCCATGGCTTTGTCTCCTGGGCGGCTCATCTTCTCTCATCCGACCAAACGTCTCGATCATAGGCCACTGTTAAACAGGCGACCAACGGCCGCACCAGGGCGAGATTCATGATTGCCCCTTTCAGCGGGGGTAGTACAATTCGGCCATGACGCCAACCAAAGGCCTGATCGCCATATCGTTGCTTGGCTGTGTGTTCTGCGGATGTCGCAATGAGGCGGAACGTGATGCATTGAACGCCGCGGCAGCCGCCCTCGATGCTCAAAACAAGGCTGCCGATGCCGCCAAGCCCCAATCGCAACCCGCTTCGCAGGCCGCGCAGGGTCTACAGAGTTCCCGTAGCTTCATCGTTGCGCTACCCGGGCGCCCCGGCACAATCGCGTGGACACACGAACCGGGCCAATCCGTCGCCCGTATTTGCTTCAAGGGCATTGGGACGAGTGCACTGACGATATCCCACGCTGAACTCTGGTTGGCCACGCCGTCCGGGCCGATAAGCCTGCCGCTAAAGCAGGATGACCGTTTCGGGCCGGACTGTTTCAAGGTGCAATCCGATCAGCTCCTTGAGCCACTCGATCGTGCGGTCCTGCGGTTCGAATGGGGGGCAGAGCGCTTCCGCATTGTGTTGCCGGCGTTGAGCCCGCCCAAGGGGGCCGCCGCTCTGCCCCGAAAGCCCGCCACCGCCGGTCCACGAACCGGCCGTCCGGAGGCGTCGAGATGAAGCACGAGTTTCGATCGATCGTTACTGTAACGCTCAACCCGACCATCGACCGCATCATCGAGGTGCCCGGATTCGAGGTGGGCGGCCACCAGCAGGGCAAGCTTCGCGTGCGCAAGCCGGCCGGCAAAGCCATTAATGTGTCACTCGCATTGGCCGAGCTGGGCGTTCGCTGCACCGCGGTCGGCTGGGTGGGCATGAATGCGTTCGACCTGTTCCATGAGACCATGCAGTCCGCCAAGGTCAAAGCCTGCTTTCTGCCCATCACCGGGCTGACCCGCGAGAACATCACCATCATCGACCCGACCCGCCACAGCGAAACGCACATTCGCGATGCCGGGCCGCGGGTCGAGGCGGCCGACGTGCGGCGGCTGGTCGATCTGCTGCAGACCGTGGTGGCGGAGGATACGCTGGTCATCTTCAACGGCTCTCTGCCGCCCGGGCTGACGCTCGAATCCTGGAACGAACTGATCGGCACGTGCCTGACCCGCGGTGCGGAGGTGGCCATCGACATCTCCGGAGAGCCGTTGCGGATGGCGGTCGAACGCAGCATCTGGATGGTCAAGCCGAACGAGCTGGAACTCGCCGAACTCACCGGCAGCCGCAAATCCGATGAGGCCTCCATCATCCAGACCGCTCGCCGGCTGGCCGAACGCATCCCTATCGTGTTGATCACCGTCGGCCGCCGCGGAGCGTACTGTCTGGCGGAGGGCGCGGTCTGGCATGCCCAGGCCGTCGTACCGCAGGAGGCAGTGCAGAGCACCGTGGGCTGCGGCGATGCCATGCTCGCGGGTTTTCTCGCGGGGCTGGTCTCCGGTCAGGGCAACATCGAGGCGGCCCTGCGCGAAGGGGTGGCAATCTCAGCCGCAGCCGCCCTCACCGAAGAGCCCGGCCGCTTCGATCGCTCGACGGTGAACCAACTCCGCCGCACCATCCAGAGCCGTAGCATCGCGTGATAGGTGACTTTACTATGTCGCGTACATTGACGTAAGCCTTCCGCCCGGATGGGACACGATGCAGTTCTCTTCGCTCGCATGGATAGCCACAGCCTGGGATGTACTGATCCTGACCGTTCTGCTCCTGCGGCCGTGGAAGATCGGCTCCGCTCGCCGCGACGGCACGATGATACCGCTGTCGACACTCACAGCATGCGGTGCCCTGCTCGCCTTTTGTCCGCTGGTGATCGGTAAGCTGTGCGTCCTCAGATTGCTCGGCACGAACGTGTTCGGCCTGATGCGGGTGGGGTATCTCGACGTAGTCGTCGCTGCACCTGCCGTGGGTATCGTCGTGCTTCTGCTTGGAGGCCATCGCAAAACCCTGGTGGGACCGGCTTTCAGCCGGTCTGGTTTCTCTTGGCGAGTGTCGAGGCCGATGCGATTTCTGGCCGGCTTGGCGGTTGTGGCTGGGCCGATCGGTGCATACGCTAGTTTCGTCGAGCCCTTCCGCCTTCAGCTTGAAACAACGACGGTCGAACTCCCCAAAGCACGGGCCGGGCACGAGCCGATCACCATAGGCGTGCTGGCCGACATCCAAACCGATCGCGTCAGCACCTACGAGAGCTCTGCCGTCGATCTGCTCATGCAGCAGAAGCCCGATCTGGTGCTCGTACCCGGCGACCTCTGGCAGGGAAGACTTGTGAACGGGCTTCCCGAGGAGTCGAACGAGTTGCGTTCGTTGCTGTCGCGGCTGTCCGCACCGGGCGGAGTCTATTTCGTCCGCGGCAACCTGGAAGCCGGCTGGAACCCGCGGCCGATCTTCGTGGGCACCAACGTGCACATGCTGTCCGACGAGATCGTGCGGCTGCGCATCCGCGACCGCAAGGTGACCTTGGCCGGGCTCGACATCTTCCCATCGCCGCAGCGCCGCCGCGTGCTGAACGAGTTGCAGTCGGATATGGGCGAGGCCGACATCCGCCTAGTGGTCGGCCACGTGCCGGACAACGTGTTTGAACTACAGCCCGACTCTCGCGTGGACCTGCTCTTCGCCGGCCACACCCACGGCGGCCAGATCGCCCTGCCCTTCGTCGGCCCGCTGCTGACCTTCTCCAGCGTACCCAACAAGGTCGGAGCCGGCGGCCTGCACGACATGCAAGGCCGGCACATCTACGTAAGCCGCGGCGTAGGCTGCGAGCGCAGCCAAGCCCCGCAACTGCGCTTCCTCTGCCCGCCCGAGGTCAGTGTATTGACACTAAAGTAAGAGGACTAGGCACGACTTCCGCGCTCGGCCGTTCCTCTTCCCGGTTACCGGCCGCACAAGGCCTACTCCGGGAGCGAAGTGGGGCCCGATTCCGCTTCGATTCGCTGCATTACGGCCGGGTATTTGTTCTCCACGAACTTGCCCATCGCCCGTGAGAACTCGTTGCCTCTCAGGATCTCGGTAATGTAGCCTGGGCGGTGCTGGCCTGATTTGGTCGACAACATTGGGGACAGGACTGTCTTCCCGTCATCCTGCTTCATGAGGGCAACTGTTGCGAGGCGTCCGGATTTTGACACATCGCCTTGCCCCTTTATGAGGACGTAGTACGACGACCCGTACTCGGACGGAACGCTTGCGAAGACCCAGGCGTCTCCACTGACATATACCGGCATGGCCGTTCGTGTAGCGAACCGCCTGTTGCGCATTTCATCCGCACTACCGCCTGCCTTCGCACTTTTCAGCCCGTTATCGTAGTTCCGTTCCATCATTTGAAAACAGTAGCTTGCCCACATGGGCTTCAGCTCGTCCAGGCTGTTCGCATTCATCGACCGCCACAGAAGCCCACTGAACTGAGCCGGCCCACCTTCCTTTGATGCGGACGCAGCCTGTTTGGCCAAGCTCTCCACGCTCATGCCGTAGCCGCGCGAAGCATCGGCCTGCACTTTGCAGTAGAAGTACACTCGTCCATACTCATCGTCCGATGCCTTCGTGCTCGAGCGAAGCTCAACCGGCATAGCAGCATGCTCCGCACCTTCTATCGGCAGCTGAATAGCTTCTTCGAATACCGTCAGGCCGCGAACGTCCGCCTCAGTCAGTAGACGGCTCGCGCGTTCCCCCTCTTCCAACCCAGGTGCCATCGATCCGAGGTAGTCCATTTCCCCCATACTCAGTTCATCGGTGATTCTAAACCCCTGGGGTGAAAACCTGCGCAGCACGACCGGAAACACAACAGTGCGGTTTAGCTGCTTCGAATGACGATTGTAGAGCAGCACCGAGTAGGGTCCGGCATGAATTCGTCCGCGCAGCCGATAGCCCTTCAACTCGACCTTGGCGGCGGACGGATCCAGTCTGGGAGAGCCCTTTTCCGTGCCTTCACGCACTCTCTGGGCATGCGAGGCCGGAGCGTAAAGCTCGGCCCGTTCGGACGAAGCTCCCGTCAGATACAGATAATGGTCCCACGCGACGACCAGTTCCGGTACCTGATCGTACTCATCTCTCCAGGTGTAATCGATCGACGCAAGAATGTCTGCAAAGGTGTTCTGCGAATATGCCCCCATGTTCAACCGGCCGGCCATCAGAACGCCGTCGGGACCGGAGGACACCTCAAACAGAGTGTCCTTTAATGTCACCGTGGAAACCTCTGCTGCCGCCAAGGGCGCGTATGCCGCCACGAACAACAAGCATGTGCATAGCGGCCTGATTCTCATTATCTCAGCACCCTCCATCTCCTTGCTTACTCCAGTGCGAGACCAATAATCCTTATCCTGCACGGTGTGCCAGGCATGATTGCACTCCGAGGCGCCTGGCAAACAACATAAGCCTTGCTTCCGCTACACACAAATCCGATTCTCCCCGGACCCGCTTCCTTGTCTCTTGCGAGCTTGGCGATCTCGCTGCCCCGGTTGTCGAATTGACATATCCTTAGGTTTCCAGAGATATTTGCGGCTAAAGCATAACCCTTCCCCGGAACCACTGCTAACCTGAAGACGGGTGGAGTGTTCTTGTCCCAGACAATCGCTGCTCTTTCCCACAGCAGCTTCACGTCGTGGGAGTATGCTCTGACATTGATGCTCGAATGTCCCGAAACCATGCCCGTCCCGTAGGCGACCACAAAGCCGTTCGAACCCAGTTGACATACTTGAGGCTCCTCTCCTGGCCAGGTGCCGGCGGAGAAAGAGTCTCTGGCAGTCACGTTTCCCTGAGAATCACACTTGAATACAAAACCCTCACCTATGGCGGCGGGAAACTTGCTGCCTGCGCCCGCGGGATCTGCTGAGCAACCAGAGACTACTGTGCCGGCACTGCTCTCCACGCAGTCTGTAAGCTGGTCCGCATATCTGGTTCCGATCTTATAGTGCTTGTCCCAGAGAAGCTTTCCCTTGGAATCCACTTTGGCTATCAGACCATGATCACCATCCTCACCCACCATAAGGAGACCGCCGTCCGTCAAAGATGTTGAATTGAGGATTCTCTTGAAACCACCGCCCCGCGTGCCACCGTTTTTCTCCTCCATGATGGTGACCGACTCAGTTGTCTTGGTACCTGGATCGAACATCAGCATGCTGAGAGTGGCTCCCCCAAAGTCGCCTACAAGCCTAAGCTTTCCGGATGATGATCTGGTTACAGTTCCAGCCAGGAATGATGCGGGAAGTATCGCTGTTCTGGGGCCAGCAAGTTCCTTTAGTAACCTCCTCTCGCCACCGGCACGCTTCTCCACATCAAACTCCATGAGCCAAATCTGTCCGTGCGAGTTGGGCTTGGCGTCAGATGAAGCTCCCACAATGACGAGTTGGCTACCCGCATCGTCGAATGCTGTTGAAGCGAGTGAACATCGCGACTCAAGGCCCGGTGAAATGTCGTCACGCCAAAGCAGGCGCATTTCGCCAGACGTTGCCGGGCTTTGGGCGTACCCCGGACTGATGAGCGTCCACAAAAGGGCGCATGACGCCGTGAACCACAAGCACGTGTACAACGGCCTGATTCTCATTATCTCAACATCCTCCGTCTCCCGGCAGGGGAATGACGCGAGACAGAACTGAAACCCACGCTGCGGCAAGCCTCGGTTCATAATCGGCCGGATGGGAATACACACCGGCCGGATCTACGAGATTTGAGTATAAAGAGAGGAGGTACGGACGGTCAAATAACTGTCTCTCCCTCCCTGACTGGCCGGCGGTTTCCGCCGGCCAGTCAGGGAGGGAGGATAATTGTGCGCATGCCGGTGTCCACGGGTTTCGCTCCGGGCTTCGCCCTTCACTTCACCCGTGGCTACTAACTGCGGCCCCGTTGGGGCCGAGAAAGCAATGAGCTACGCGAAACACATACCCGGCTGGAAGCTGGACCCACACGGGGCACCGCTGCATATTCGTGAACCCGTTCTGCCTACACGGCCGCACAGACCTTCTTCGCTGCATCAGTCAGATCGGTGGCTGTCACCAGGCCGGGGACGGCTGCGGACTTGAGGATCTCGCGTGCCTTGTCCACGTTGGTGCCTTCCAGACGCACCACTACGGGCACCTTGAAGCCGACTTCCTTGGCCGCCGCGACCAGAGCGTCAGCAATGGTGTCACACTTGGCGATGCCGCCGAAGATGTTGACCAGCACGCCCTTTACCTTGGGGTCGGCCAGGATGATGCGGAAGGCCTCTACGGCACCGTCTTGGCTGACACTGCCGCCGACGTCGAGGAAGTTGGCCGGATCGCCGCCGTGCAGTTTGATCAGGTCCATGGTAGCCATGGCCAGGCCAGCGCCGTTGACCAGGCAACCAATGTTGCCGTCCAACGCGATGTACGACAGGTTGGCCGCCTTGGCTCGCAATTCAGCGGCGTTATCTTCGGTGGGATCGTGCATGGCCTGCACGTCGGGATGGCGGAAGAGAGCATTGTCGTCGAAGTTTATCTTGGCATCGATGGCCAGTAGAGAACCCTGCTGGCCAGACTCGGCCTTGGTCAGCACCAGCGGATTGATCTCCGCCAGCGAGGCATCGTACTTCAGGAAGGTCGCCGCCAGACCCTGGAACACCTTGGCCGCGGCCTTGGCCTGCTCAGCCTGTTTGAAGCCCAGGGCAGCGGTCAGCTTGCGAACCTGGAAGGGCTGCAGACCAAGATGCGGGTGCAGCCACTCCTTCACGATGGCTTCGGGATTGCGAGCGGCGACCTCTTCGATCTCCACGCCGCCTTCGCGACTGACCATCATCACCGGGCAACGCCGGGCGCGGTCCAGGACCATGCCGACGTAGTATTCGTGCTCGATGTTCACTGCCGCCGCGACCAGCAGCGTATTCACCGGTATGCCCGCAGGCCCGGTCTGCTTGCTGACCATGCGGTTGGAGAGCATGAACTTCGCCGCCTCGCGAGTCTGTTCGACCGTGTCGCAGAGCTTGACGAAACCGGCCTTGCCTCGGCCGCCGGCGAAAACCTGCGCTTTGACCACTACGCGGCCGCCGATTTTCTGGTGAGCTGCAACCGCTTCATCGACACTCTGTACGACCTCCGCCGATGGTACGGGCACACCGGCGTTCGCGAGCAACTGACGGGACTGATATTCGTGGATCTTCATGACCGCTCCTGATCCTGTTTTGCCTGAGAGCCAACCCTTGTGAGACTCACGGGATTGTAACTCATCTTTGTGGAAAGATGTAAACGCGCATCTTACCACATGCACGCGCCGGGGTCACAGGCCCCGCTCCGACAAGATTTGCGTTCGGCATTCGCTCTTTATCACCCTGCCTCTGCGACTTACAATGAATGTATC
>JBJKSL010000410.1:0-5410 GCA_046704145.1 Phycisphaerae bacterium | reverse complement strand
TGCCAAGCTCGGTGCAGGAGCTGTACAACTACGATCCGAGCAAAGCAAAACAAATGCTGGCCCAGGCGGGGTATCCTAACGGTTTCACCATCCAGATGAGCTACAATGCGACCAACCAGACCTTTCGCAACGTCGCTTCATTCATCGCTGGCGAGTGGGCTAAGTTGGGCATAACGGTCCAGCTCCATGAGGTTCAGCCCGCAGTGGCAACACGGTTGAGGTATGATCATAAGTACACCGACAGCTTCGTAAGCGCGCGCGGCTACTCAGGGGAATCGGTGAGTCTGAAACAGGGCTTAACGGGGAGCGAAGAGGACACCTCGGCGTGGAGCAGCCCGGCGTACGACAAGGAATTCGCCTACGTGACTGGGACTCCGCTCTCTCCGGCAAAGGCGATCAGCATCAAACGGAAAATGGTCTTCAGCATGATGGACGCGGCGCCCATGGTCGTCATTCCTCCGAGCGCGACCTATGTCTACGCGTGGCCGTGGGTCAAGAACTACTATGGCGCGACAAACGCAGGGTTTGCCAATCCTGTCCCGATACTCGAACGGGTTTGGATCGACCAGAACCTGAAAAGGAAGCTGGGGCACTAGGCGAACCGGGTCGGTCGTTTGCGCACGGTGCTTGTCGACAAAAGGGGAGACAATCGTGTCTCCCCTTGATGTCGTGTGATTTTACCGGAGGTGGTGACGGAATGCGCGGCTATGTGAGTTACATCGTACGGCGAGTGATGCTGATGATACCGACGCTCGTCGTTGCGAGCCTTATCATCTTCTTTCTCATACGTGCGATTCCGGGCAACGTGGTGGACATAATTGCCGGGCAGATGTCCGCCTTCGGCACGCCGCCTAATCCGGCCGCTATCGCAAAGGAGCTTGGACTCAACCAGCCGATCTACGTTCAATACGGGCAATGGATCGGGAACATTCTCCTGCACGGGAGCTTCGGGAACTCCATCTGGCACGGCACGCCGGTGACTCAGGACATCCTGCAGCGGTTGCCGGTTACGGCCGAGCTCGGATTCATGGGCCTCATAATCGCGTTGATCATCGCTTTGCCGATAGGCGTCTATTCGGCGGTGAGACAGGACACGGCTGGGGACTACCTGGCGCGAGGCGCGGCCATCCTGATGATGGCTGTGCCGAGTTTCTGGATCGCAATCCTGATTGTGGTGTTCGCCTCTATCTGGTGGGGATGGTCGCCGCCCATACTGTACACGCCGTTTTTCCAGGACCCGCTGTCGAGCCTCCAAATGTATCTCGTTCCGTCGATTGTTCTCGGTGTGGGCATTGCGGGCGTCGTCTTGAGAATGACCCGCTCGATGGTGCTCGAGGTGCTTCGCCAGGACTACGTCAGGACGGCCTGGGAAAAGGGGCTGCGGGAACGAACCGTAGTAATACGCCACGCGCTCAAGAACGCGTTTATCCCTGTCGTGGTCTTGATCGGCCTTCAGCTGCCGGTTCTCATCGGCGGTACGGTAATCATCGAGGAGATATTCGGCCTGCCCGGTATGGGCCGGCTCATGTTCACGGCGATCACCTACCGGGACTACCCGGAAGTCATGGGAGTGATGAGCTTCATCGCCGTGGGTATAGTGATAATCAATCTCATCGTCGATTTGACCTATGGACTTCTCGATCCGAGGATCAAATATGAGTGAGCTTGAGGGGCCCATCGGCGCAAGGGTGTCAGGCGGGGCGCTCCCGGGAGCCGCGGTCAGCGAATGGCTGCGAGCCGGCAAACAGAATGCGCGGTTGAAGGTGTTCGGAGTCGTTCTGAGATTCGCAAAGGAGAAGCCGTTAGGCGCGGTCGGAGGCGCGTTCACTCTTGTCTTGCTCTTGGTTGCGATCTTCGCGAACCTGCTCGCTCCATATGGAGTAAACCAGATTGGAGTGGGGAATCCTCTCCAGGGACCCTATCCCGGGCACTGGCTCGGAACGGACAATCTCGGGCGCGATCTGCTGACTCGCATCATCTACGGCGCTCGGATCTCGGTTATCGTGGGCCTTTCATCCGCGGCGATCGGCACGATCATGTCGACCGTTCTGGGCATGCTCTCCGGCTACCTCGGGGGCACCTTCGACATGCTGCTCCAGCGGTTTGTCGACGCATGGCTCACTCTTCCGGGCTTGATCGTGCTCATGGCGATCATGTCGATAACCGGGCCCGGCATGGTGCCGATAATAGTCGTTCTGGGCGTCAGCACCGGTATCGCCTCCACACGAATCATCCGTGGCGCGACCCTGAGCGTCAAAGCGAGCGGTTACATTGCAGCCTCGATAGCAATCGGTTGTTCGACGCGACGGATACTCTTCCGCCATGTGCTCCCGAACATCTTGGCGCCCATCATTGTTCTCTTCAGCATCCTCGTGCCGTTTGCCATCATGACCGCAGCAAGTCTGAGCTTTCTCGGACTGGGAATACCGGCGCCAACGCCGACCTGGGGAGGGATGCTGAGCGGAAATGGCATTACGTACATGTATCAGGACCCGTGGATGGCTGTCTGGCCGGGCCTGGCGCTCACCATTACCGTCTTTTCTGTGAACGTGCTCGGCGATGCTATCCGAGACGTGCTTGATCCGAGGCTGAAAGGCGGCGTCGGTCGATATGGCAAAGCGCGCACGAGGCGCAGGTCGAAGCAGGGGATTCCCGAATTGTAGGAACTCCGGTGCGGGACGGCGCTCTTTCCCGCCCATCGTCGTTCGAACGCATCATGCTTACCGAGCAACAGAAGGCTCACGGCCGCGTCATTTCGATCTTCCAGGGAGCTGCTGCTTCCGTCTGGAGCCAATTCACCGGCGGCTTCGGCGGAAACTCGTATCTATCGGGATTCTTCTTGTGGCTCGGCGCGTCGCCGTTTTCGATGGGGCTTTACGCGGCGACAGCTCAGCTTGCGAACATCTTCCAGCCAGTAGTCTTGTGGACAAGCTCGCGGGTGGCGAGCCGCAAGCGATTGGTCATAATCCTTACCGGGGTCAGCCGACCGCCTTTCTTTGCCCTCGCCCTTTTAGCGCTCGTCAGGGCAGGGGTACGAGTGGAGCTTGCTCTCGCAGTCTTTCTTTTCTTCGAGCTCGCAACGGCTGCAGTCTCCTCGCCATGGCAGAGTTGGATCAGCGATCTGGTTGATCCACCGATTCGCGCGAGCTATTTTGCAACGCGTAATCTCGCGACCGGACTGGTATCCGTCCCCTCCGCTCTTCTCGCCGGCTACCTGCTCGATCTGCTTGGGAGGCAGTTCCTCGCCTTCCTGACCGTCTTCGCTATCGGATCGATCTTTGGCGGTATCTCGATCCTTTTGCTGATTAGCCAGGATGAAGAGCTTCTCCATCGCGACTCCACGTTTCGCTTGATCCGCATCCGGCGTCTGCTGATCGGGGCGCGGGAGTACCGCCTCTACTTGCTCACCATGGCGCTGGTGTCGTTTTCGGCTGCGCTCATGGGACCGTACGCGGTGGTAATGATGATTCGAAGCTATCATTACAGCTACGCCACACTGGGCCTGCTCACTGTGGCGGGTTCGCTTTCGACGGCTCTCTTCCAGCCGTTGTGGGCACGGCTCGGAGAACGCCGCGGCCAGCTTCGAATGCTCAAGGTTGCTCTCGTCGTTCGCGTGTTTCTGCCCCTCGGTTGGGCGTTATCGATCCCGTCGCTTGTGTTCATGGTGTCGCTTCAGGTGGGCATCGGGATAATCGTCGGCGCAGGGATGGGGCTGTTGAGCTTCAACGTTCTCCTCGCTGTCGCGCCTCCGCAGGACAAGCTGCTGGCCTTCTCTCTCTACGCGAGCATCCTGGCCGTCGCCGGCTTCGCGGGAAACCTCGTCTCCGGGCTCGTACTCCTGCCGTTCCTGCCGATCTCCGGACATTATCTGCTCTGGGCGCTCAACCCTTACCGGTTCGTCTTTCTTGTGTGCTTCCTGTTTCGGCTCGTCACGGCCGGTCAGTTCTTGAGGCTGCGCCTATCGCGGCTGCGCTGAGCGGCCGGAACGGGAGCGGGGTTTGTTGGAGGCTCGGAAGCCGCACCCCGGCGCGCGTTTCCCTGCGGGCAACGAACAACGGAAGGGGACATTTCTAACGAGTTCGTGGGTCCCGCAGATCACACGCCGGCAGGAACCTGCAACTCCCGACGCACGCGTTGAACGAGGTCACTCGTTAGAAATGTCACTTGTAGAGCCATGGAGCGGTGACCTATTTTTCTCGTTGTCCTATTAAGGAACGATCGTTCGACGCAGCGCCGGGGGACGCTCAGGCGGCTTTGCAGATTGAGGAGGCAGGTTAGAGCATGCAGACCCTGACGGGGTCCTGGCAGATCGCGATCGATCCAGAGAACCAGGGCCGCCAAGAGCAATGGTTCCGCCAGCCGGCCGCTGCCTGCCAGCCCGCCCCGGTTCCGGGCATCATCCAGCAGGTCTTCCCGAGCTATTGCGGCGTCGCTTGGTACTGGAACACTTTCACTGCGGAGATGACTCCGGCTGCCGACGAGCGGTGTCTGCTGACCTTCGGGGCGGTAGATTACCTGTCCGAGGTCTGGCTCAACGGTACTCGCGTCGGCGGCCATGAAGGGGGAGAGACCCCTTTCAGTCTCGACGTGACAGCAGCCCTCGACGCGAACGGAGACAATCTGCTCGCTGTGAGGGTGCTGAATCCTACCGACGACCCGATCGACGGGATCGTGCTCAGCGGAACCCCGCACCGTAACAAGACTGCCAGCGGTTGGCGGCCCGGGCAGGGCTTCAACTACGGCGGGATCATGCTGCCGGTGGAGCTGAGCGTCGTCCCGGCGGTTCGGGTGGTCGACGTCTTCGCTCGACCCGAGGTCGCGAGCGGGAGGGTCCAGGTAACGCTTACCGTCCGCAACGACGCAGGCGCCGCGGCGTCCGGCAGAGTCTCCGCCACAGTGGGCCCGGCGAGGACCGCCGAGATCGCTGACAGGGTCGCGGCCGAAGTCCATTGCCCGGCCGGGGATAGTGTTTGCGAGCTTCAGCTCGCCGTGGCCCATCCCCATCTGTGGGGCGTCGACGATCCTTTTCTGTATCGGGTCGACGTCAGCCTGGAGGCCGGCACGCCAGACGGCAGAAGCTTCGATCACCAGCACTCCGTCCGCGCCGGCTTCCGCGACTTCCGCGTCGTTGACGGCTACTTCCAGCTCAACGGCCGGCGAGTCTTCGTTCGCTCGACCCACACCGGCAACCACTTCCCGGTCGGACAGGTGGTCCCGCCCAGCCCCGACCTGATGAACAAGGACTTCGTCTATGCAAAGGCCTCCGGCTTCAACATGGTGCGCTTCATCTCCGGCACCGCCTGGCCGGAGCAGCTCGATTTCTGCGACGAGATTGGGTTGATGGTCTACGAGGAGAGTCTCGCCGCCTGGCTGCTGGGCGATACCCCTAAGATGCCCGAGCGCTACGACT
>JBJKSL010000409.1:0-8159 GCA_046704145.1 Phycisphaerae bacterium | reverse complement strand
GACCCGGCGGATGCGTCGATTTCCATCGGTTATGAGACCTTTTCGCACGTAGGCAACGCAGTGCCCGCCTTTGGAGACGACCCGCTGGAGGAGCTTCGGCAGCAGGCGTACGACGCCGCGAGCCGAGACGCAGTCCGCGCGCGTTTGGCAGAGTCACTCCCTTCGCCAGCAGAACGGACTGGACGACCACGCGATCGCAGGGGGCTGATACGCCTGGCTTCCTGCCCAAGTGAATTCTGAGTGTCTCATCACCGCGCCTAAAGCAGGCTTTCAAATTGGGGCGAATAGCCCGCCGATAATAACCGCCGTCGCATAAGCGGCGTGGGCCTTGTACGCTTTCTCGGCCCGCATGGGGAGGGTCCCTAATGAAGCACCGGAACATGGTTGCCGATGCCACTCAAGACCGATCCGGGGGATGGCTCCCGGCCGAGGCCGAGCCTGTTCCAAGGTGGAATTTTGTTGCTATTGAAAAGAGCACATCGCAGCCGCGTTCTGGCCAGCGCCGCACTCCTGTCGACCTTTGCGCAGGTGGCGCTTTCGTATTTCTGCCATCAGGTCTACCCGTCGGCGCACACCGTTTGTGAATTGCTTATTCTGGGTGGGTGGATCTTCGTTCTTTTCGTGCTGTGGCGAGCGATATCCAGTCTCAAGACTTCCAACGAGACGTTTCGAGTCATCAACACCTCAGCTTTTGATGCCATTCTCATCACGGATGCCTACGGTCGCATCCTGCACGCGAACCCCGCTGCCGAGCGTATGTTCGGCTACGCCCACGAACAGTTGCTTGGCCAGAACGTCCACGATCTACTGGCTGCGCCGGAGTGTCGCGAGCAAGCCGCCGTCGCTCTGCGCCAGTTTGCATTAGAGAGATCCGAATCCGCCGTCGGGCGCGTAATCGAACTGGATGCCGTTCGAGCGGATGGTGTCCCCCTGCCTGTGGAACTCTCAGTGGGCCATGCGATGCTGGATGGCCAACGTTGTGTCTTGGGGATCGTTCGCGACATCACCGAGCGCAAACGAGCCACAGATGAGCTACAACGTTCGCAAGAGGCCCTCGAGAGCACCAATGCTCAACTTGAAGCCGCCATCGAACGCGCCAACCGCATGGCAGTCACGGCCGAGGTTGCCAGTTCGGCCAAGAGCGAGTTCCTCACCAACATGAGCCATGAGATCCGTACGCCCATGACAGCCATCCTCGGCTACACCGATGTGCTCATGGATGAGTTCGCTCATGACTCGCGATGCCTGGAGCGACTGCGGATCATCCGCCGCAACGGCGAGCATTTGCTTGGAGTCATCAACGACATTCTCGATCTGTCTCGCATCGAGGCAGAGAAGCTGCAACTCAGCGTTGAGCCCTGCTCGCCGGTCACCCTCGTAAGGGAAGTGGCAAGCCTGATACGCGGACGAGCCGAAGACAAACATCTGGCCTTCCTGGTCGAATTCGTCGGCTCGATCCCGGAAACCATGCAGACCGACCCGCTGCGACTGCGGCAGATCCTCCTCAATCTGCTGGGCAATGCGATCAAGTTCACTCGCGAGGGCGGCGTCAAGCTCGTCGTTTCCATGGAGGCAGGCGACAGCGCTGAGCCTAAGATGTGTTTCGACGTGATCGACTCCGGCGTGGGCATCAGTGAAGAGATGCTGCCCAAGATGTTCCAGCCTTTCTTCCAGGTTGACGGATCCAGCAGCCGCAGACACAGCGGTACCGGGCTCGGCCTGGTCATCAGCCGCAAACTCGCCCACATGCTCCAGGGTGAAATCACCGTAACCAGTACCGCCAACGTGGGCAGCACATTCAGCTTGACCGTGGCCACAGGTCCCCTGGCCGACGTGCCCCTGATCCGTCCGACACAGCAGGAGAATCCTCAAGAGGACAGCCCCGCTTTGCCGCAGACCTCCGAGGAGCCGATTAATGGTCGCATTCTTGTCTGCGAGGACGGCCCGGACAATCAGCGACTCATCGCCTTCGTCCTTCGCCGAGCGGGGGCACATGTTGAACTGGCCGACGACGGAAAGATCGGATGCGAACGGGCCATGCAAGCGCGACGCGAGGGCCGGCCTTTCGATCTGGTTCTGATGGACATGCAGATGCCCGTGCTGGACGGATACGCCGCCACCGAACGGCTGCGCAATGAAGGATTCGCCGGGCCAATTATCGCCCTGACCGCTCATGCCATGACCGGCGAACGCGAGCGCTGCATCAGGGCAGGCTGCGACGAGTACCTCTCCAAGCCGATCGACCGCAAGGCACTGCTGCAGGCCATCCGAGCTTACATGCCACAAGCTCAGCTACCTGCCCAGAACGAGCCAGCCGTATCCGGCAACTGATACCGATCAAACTTGAAGCTCGTGGCTGACTGCCCGCCCTGCCGCGTATCCGCTCGCCCAGGCCCACTGGAAGTTGAATCCGCCAATTCGCCCGTCGACGTCGAGGATCTCACCCGCCAGATACAACCCCGGACATCGACGCGATTGCATGCCGGCAGGATCGACCTCGTTCAGGGTTACGCCGCCCGCGGTAACCTCGGCGTGATGATAACCGCGACTCTCGCGCACCGGCAGAGGCCAGGCCACGATGGCTTGCACCAACCGCCGACGCGCATCGCGGGTCAGATGAGCCAGCGGCACACTGCCATCGATTCCAAGGGACGCAACTACGCCTTCAAGCACGCGGCCAGGCATCCAGCCGGCGAGTGCATTGCGCAGCATGGTGCGCGGCAATCGCGAGGTAAGCTCGACCAACTCGTGATCTGCCGAGCTCGGATCTCGTCCTGGTAACAGGTTTGCGACGATCGCGGCAGGTTGGCCCTCCAGGCGTGCCCGCAACCAATGTCGCGACGCGTCCAGTACCGCCGGACCGCTGATGCCGAAGTGGGTCCACAGCAGCGAGCCTGAGATGCGCACAGGCTTCTCGCCCGGACTGACGACTGAAAGCTCCACCTCCTGCGAGATGCCCGACAAGCCAGCGTGAAACTCGTCATCCAGCACCAACGGCACCAGCCCCGGCGTAGTCGGCACGACTGAATGGCCGAGCGAGCGTGCCAGTTCGTACCCCGCACCGTCACTGCCGGTCTTGGGCAGCGACATGCCGCCGGTGGCCAACACAAGCTTGCGAGCGCAGACATCGCCTTGGTTGGTGGCGAGCAGAAAGCCGCCGTCTTCGAGTCTTTGCACTGCAGTCACGCGATGCTCGGCCCACATCTGTCCGCCGGACCGCTTCAGTTCCGCCAGTAGTGCGTTCAGCACCGTGCGGGCCTGGTTGCTGTCGGGGAAGAGCTTGCCGTGCTCCTCCTCGTGCAGGTTCACGCCCAGCCGGGCGAACCAGGCGACAGTCTGCTCAACGGGCAACGCAGCCAGCACGCGCTTGATGCTGTTTCGGCTACCGCCCGAGAAGGCAGCAGCCGTCACTCGCCCGTTGGTCACATTGCAGCGTCCACCGCCGGCCACCAGAATCTTGGCCCCTGGATGCCGCGAGCCGTCCAGCACCGCCACGGTCCGGCCGGGCATGCCCGCTGCGGCGAAGATTGCCGAGGTCAGGCCGGCCGCGCCGCCTCCCACCACGGCCAAGTCAACGTAACGGGACGCGGGCAGCGGCATGCGAGAAGCGGGCAAAGAGAATCCAGCTACATCTGATTCACGTTCTTGCGACACGCCTGAATCATAACGATTCCGCGCCAGGAGTGCGCGGCACGGTCATGCTTTTGCGACCAAATCGTTATTCGCGACCCGACGGCACTCTCCATGTGGGACCGGCTTCCATAATGACCGGCTGGAAGCCGGTCCCACACAAGGAAAGGCGCTGCGTATTCGTGCATAACGGTTTCGGTTTAGCTGGAGGCTGGCCTCGTACGCACGAGAGTGTATAGTCTTAAGTCGAGAGTTCATGAATCTGCCGGGAGTGCAAAATGGACCGGACGAAAAAAGCGGTAGTGTTACTGAGCGGCGGCCTCGACTCCACCACCACGCTGGCCATTGCTCTACACGAGGGCTTCGAGGCGTACGCGATGACCTTCCGCTACGGCCAGCGGCATGCGGCGGAAATCGACGCGGCCCGGCGGGTGGCCGCGCATTACGGGGTTTCTCGCCATCAGATCGTCGACATTGACCTGCGGGCATTCGGCGGCTCGGCTTTGACCGACGATGTTGACGTCCCCCGCGACCGCTCGCCCGACGAAATGTCCGGCGGTATCCCCATCACCTACGTTCCCGGCCGCAACACGATTTTTCTGTCATTTGCGATGGCCTGGGCGGAGGTGCTGGGAGCTGACGACATCTTTATCGGGGTGAACGCCATCGACTACAGCGGCTATCCCGACTGCCGGCCGGAGTACATCGCCGCCTTCCAGCAGATGGCGTGCCTGGCAACTCGTGCGGGAACAGAGCAAGGCCGGTCGCTGGCCATCCACACGCCGCTGATCGAATTGAGCAAGGCCGACATCGTGCGTCGCGGCCTGGAACTTGGCGTGGACTATTCGCTCACTACCACGTGCTATGATCCTGCGCCGGACGGCCGCAGTTGCGGTCGGTGCGACGCGTGCCTGTTGCGGCTGAAGGGCTTTCGCGAGGCCGGCGCGGTCGATCCGGTGAAATACATCTAGGGTCCGTGCGGGACCGGCCTCCAGCCGATCATTTGGACCGGCAAGATGCGGCGGTACGTGCTTAGCGGTTGATCTCGTGTTTTCGGCCCCAGCGGGGCCGCTGAAAGTAGCCACGGATGAAGCGATGGGCAAAGCCCAGAGCGGAATCCGTGGATAGGTCGTGTGCGATGGTTTTTTCTTTTCCTCCCCGACAGGGGCGGCTTTCGCCGCCCCTGTCGGGGAGGAAAAGAGTGTGTACGGCGGAATCTCCACGGGTTCCGCATCGCCAGGGGCAAGCCCTGGCGACTTGCTACACCCGTGGCTATTCTCGCGAGGCCCCTACGGGGCCAAAGAACTACGACTCAGCAGAGTAGCGTCGATGTTATGACTTACCTCGTGAAGGAAATCTTCTATTCGCTTCAGGGCGAAGGTGCCAACGTCGGGCGAGCGGCGGTGTTCTGTCGTTTCGCGGGATGTAATCTGTGGTCCGGCCGTGACTCCGATCGCGCCTCTGCGGTCTGCCAGTTTTGTGACACGGATTTCGCAGGCACAACTGGCCCCAACGGCGGCCGCTTCGCCACTGCGACAGAGTTGGCGAACGTAATCGCCGCCCAGTGGCCGACGGTTTTGCCCTCTGCTGCCGCGTCAGAAATCCACAATCGTCCGCTGGCCGTTCTCACCGGCGGCGAGCCATTGCTCCAAGTCGATCCGCCACTGCTCGATGCTCTGCACGCAGCGGGCTTTGCGGTCGCGGTCGAAACGAACGGCACCACCGCCGCGCCGGTCGGCATCGACTGGATCTGTGTCAGCCCCAAAGCCGGTGTTCCGCTGGTGCAACGCTGCGGCCAGGAGCTCAAGCTGGTGTTTCCGCAGATCGGCGCGGAACCGCAACAGTACGAGGATCTGGATTTCGTACACTTCTTCCTGCAGCCGATGGACGGCCGCCAACGCGAGGCCAACACGCAGGCGGCCTTACAGTACTGTCTGTCCCATCCGCGTTGGCGGTTGAGTCTGCAGATCCACAAGGTCCTCGGCATTTCTTAGAGGCAGCCTGCCGCTGTCCCGCCGACGTTATCATCCCGCGGATGTTCGGCTATAATTCATCCTCGTTTGTCGCGATTCGGACGGAGGTTCAATGCGTCTTCAGAGAGTCTCCTCATCTATGGGCACGTTAGCCGTGGCCGTATGTCTTGCCGCACTTTGTGGCTGCGCTCCAAACGACGGCTTGTGGAGCCTGCAGTACGCGATCGGGGCGGCGGGCGGCGAATTGAATTACGTCTCGCGAGCTGTGCCTATTCAGCAGGCGCTGACCGACCCCGATCTCACCCAGGAGCAACGCGACAAGCTGCAACTGGTGATCGACGCCCGCGACTATGCGCAAAAGGTTATCGGCTTGAACGTGGGATCCAGCTACCAGACCTTCGTTAATCTGCATGGGCAGGTGCTTGCGTACAATGTCTCCGCCTCACGAAAGGATGCGATCGAGGCCTATACCTGGAACCTGCCGGTGGTCGGCACAATTGCCTATCTGGGCTTCTTCAACAAGTCGGACGCGCTCGCCGAGCGTGACTACCTGGTCAGCCAGGGCTACGACACGTTCATGTACGACGTCGACGCCTTCAGCACCCTCGGCTACCTGCCCGACCCGGTGTCCTCCAAGCTGCTGGAAAGGACCGTGCCGAACCTAGCCGACACGGTGGTCCACGAACTGCTGCACAATACTATATGGGCGCCGGGCAATGACCGCTTCAGTGAATCGCTGGCTACTTTCGTCGGTCGCACGGGCGGCATGGAGTTCCTCAAGTACAAGTTCGGCGCGGATTCCGCCGTTCTGCAGCAAGCGACCGAAGCCTACGAAGATGGCGACCTCATTCAGGAGTTCCTGAATTCCGTGGCCACCTACGCCAAAAATTTGTACGCACAGAAGATTTCGTCACAAGACAAAATCGCTCAGCGAGATCGCGTCTTCCAAGCGGCTCGCCAGCGCTTCGCAAACGAGATCAAGCCGCAACTGCATAACCCCGATCGCTATGCAGGTTATGCCACATTCCAGTACAACAACGCCTTCCTGCTGGTGAACGTCCGATACAACAGCGATCTGAGCATCTTCTCCCGGACCTACGAGAGCGTGAACCGCGACTGGTCTGCCGCGCTGTCCATCTTTCGTGAAGCCGCCCGCGCAAGCGATCCCATCGCCTTCTTGCAGTCACACCTCGATGGGGAAGACTGAAGCCCAGAACAGTCCAAGTTCTTGTGTAGCGTAAGAACTGGCGGATAACCTCGGGAATGCGACCACTTCAACGCCACAGAAGAGCGGCAAATGGCGGAGCAAGCCCTTTTATCGGCACTCCTTCGTTTACCGCGACCAGCGACCTCGAACACCTCTCGAACTCCGCCAAGCCGCAAGTTTTCTTCCCGGATTAATTTTGGCATTTACGCTTTGCATATTCGATACTTTGCCCACTGCGAAACGCGGATGCTGCCGGGTCGCGCGAACGTGAGGGCAGTGTCGGGGCAACAACGGGGGAATCAGATGAAGAAGGCACTTCTTGTTAGCGGGGCCGTGGTTCTTGCATTGGCCAGCCAGCAGGTCTCTGCCGCGTTCGTCGAGAACTTCGACAGCTACGCCAACCAGGCTCAGTTCGAAGCCGCCTGGCGGCCTTACTCGGCGGACAACTCTTCCATGCAACTATCCTTTGACGGCCACAGCGGCAACGGCGTGCACGGCGTGGCCGCCACCAACTATCACAACCGCAATGCTCGCGATCTGGACAACCTCACCGAGTACAAGGGCACGGATGACAGCCCAGTAGTCTTCGAATTCTGGATCAACGACACCGACACGAATCTGCCGGCCTCACCAGCGGGCGCACGTAACTTCTGCGAACTGCGGGCCTTTGCCGGCGACGGCATCCCTGCCTACAGCGCGGGCAACTCGAGCCTGCAAGGCCTGATCGCCATGGGCATGTACAACACGCCCATCTCCGACGACCACTACCATGCCCGCGTGTACTACGGCGGAGTGAGCTCGTGGTTCAGCCTCAACACGTCGCGTCAAGCAGGTTGGCACAAGCTCTCGGCTGAGATCGGTTCGTCCTGGGTTAAGTTCCTGGTCGACGATCAACTGGACACCACCGTATCGCTGCAGGCGGGCACCAATCGGCTGTTCGCCTTCGACGGCGTGGTGCTGGGCTCAGGACTGACGTCCGGCGGCTACGACGTGGGCTTTGATGACCTGAGCGTGTCGAGATTCATGGCCGCTGCGGTGCCCGAGCCGAGCGCCCTGGTGTTCCTGGGCTTGGGTGCGGCCTTGTTCCTGCGTAAGCCGCGCCGCGTCGTCTAGGTGGACGCTGCTGGATTGTTCCAACGTAAAGTAACTTGCTGAGCAGGTCCGGCTGGGTACCGGGCCTGCTTTTTTATGCGCGGCAAGGAGGCCAGATCCACGATGGCAGGCAAGTTCGCGCGGTGCGACAAAAAGCCCCCGGGACGACGCGCGTCCGCGGGGGCTTGTAGGTTCAAAACGCTGTGAGGTTACTGCCGCATCAATTGAGGATCGCGTAACCGAGCGTCGTATCTACT
>JBJKSL010000408.1:0-5382 GCA_046704145.1 Phycisphaerae bacterium | reverse complement strand
TTCAAATCATTCCCCTCCGTAATTGAATTCGGCGTCGGCTCGGCTTATCGGCCCCAGAAAATATGAAAAAAAGAGTGAGGAAGCGGGGTGCGTCGCAAGTCGCTGTAGCGAGAGGACTTGTGGAGGCGGCGCCGATTGCGGAATGCAGTGTTAGAGCAGTTCACGGATCCGCGTAGCATCTGGAACAGCCCACAAAATCACGGGAACAGGCGCAGTCTGCCGCCACATCAAAAGGGCGAATGCCCTAATTGGGATAGTGGCCGGCTTGCTGATCCTCGGCGAAGGCCTGCTGCATGTCGCGGAAGGGAATCATGGTGTATTCGGATACGACGTAGAGGCCCTTGCGGATGTCGATGAAAG
Organism: Phycisphaerae bacterium; assembly: GCA_046704145.1. Classification (GTDB taxonomy): domain Bacteria; phylum Planctomycetota; class Phycisphaerae; order UBA1845; family PWPN01; genus JACQVT01. Next base: position 5,022 of record JBJKSL010000408.1, on the reverse strand, counting down.
AGACGTGGCCGTCCATAAACGCGACGTTGTATTTGATGCGGGCCAGCGGGTTGACCATAGGGACGGTGTCGCCGCTGGGGTTATGACTGGAATAATCGCGTCTGGTGTAGGCCCGGGCGTGGAATTCGACGGGCAGCACCTTGGTGATGTTGGTGGCCGGGTTCTGCCAGTCATCGAAGCCGAAATCGCCGACCAGGATGAGGCGGCTTTCGTTGGCTACCGCGCTGAGGTTGATACTGAGTTGATCGAAGCGGTTGCGAAGCACCTCGATCAGGCTCGAACAGGGATCGTTCCAGGCGGGCTGGGGCGGCGTGGGGCCGATGAGATAGCGGTTGGAGCGGTAACTGTTGCCGTAGTAGTCCCAATGCGTCGCGTATGCCGTGTCGGTGTATTCCGGGTTTGAGACGAAGCTGCCGCGGTCGCCCGGACATCTGAACACCGAGGCCGCCGGGCTCACCGGTTGCGGCGTGAGTTCGCCAGGCTTCCTGCCTGGTTGAGCGGAGTAGGCTCCGAGGACGGGCGGCAGGCCCAGGTAGCGGTTGAGAATGCGGGCTTTGGGTTGCGGTGCATCGGGCGGTCCGCCGTAGCCGGCTTCCTGGCCCTGCTTGCCGCCAAAGGTGGATCCGATGTAGTAGCCTCGAGGCAGACGCTCTCGGCTGTCTTTGAGGTAAGCGTGCCAGGCGAAAGCGATGTTGTGAAGATTACTCTGACAGACAACCAGGCGCGCCTGGGCTCGCGCGTTGAGCAACGCGGGGATTAGCACGGCCATCAGCAGAGCGATGATGGCTATCACGGCGAGCAGTTCGATGAGGGTGAAGCCGGCCCGCCTGGCTTGAACGCGCATGTTCACTGGGGCACCCTCCTTCCCGCGATGTTTGGAATGGCCCGCGTCGTCGGTTGAGTCTGAGGAGCATCGAGGATGGCCTCGAGCGATTTCCGCATGGCCGTATCTGCGGCCGGCACGAGGGCAAGGGCCTGCCGCTGGATTTGCCGAGCACGGGCCCGATCGCCGGTTTGCCAGCAGGCCAAGGCCAAGGTCCCCAGCAGCTTCGGGTCCTTTCCTCCGCTGCGTTGGACGGCTTGCTCGGCCGCGGTTAGGGCTTGCGCGGGGTTGCGCAGCGAAGGCACGCTGCAGTTCAGCAGCAGTCGGACGTAGGCGTCCAGCATGCTGTCATCCGCACGGTGATCCGCAGCCAGGCTCTTACGCAGTTGGAGAGCGCTGGTTGCCAGCTTGCGTGCTTCATCGGTTTGGCCAAGTCGAACCAGAGCGTTACACAGACGCTCCTGGCTCATGGCGAGGCGATCCCGGAAGCCGCGATGATTGGGGACGGCGGCGCACAGTTCGCCCATCGAACGCATGAACTGCCGATAGTAGTCGGCCGCGGCCTCGTAATCTTGACCGAGCATGGCTGTGTCGCCCAGCCGCATGAAGTTGTCGGCGAGGCGAGCCTGCGAAGGCAGGTTGTCCTGCATGGCGGCGGCCATCTGCTGATTCCAGATCAGGGCCGCATTAAACTTCGCGCGTGCATCGGCTGGGTCGCCGCGTTCCAAAGCACGATCGCCCAGTTGAATCAGCGCGCCGGCCAACTTGGCCTGCATTTCTATGACTCGCAGACGTTCGGCGTCGGCGCGTTGTCGTTCGTACAACTGCGTACGGTACATGCTCCACATGGCGATTGAGAACAAGGTGGTCAGGACTACTGCTCCTGCGGTGGCGACTACTGCGGCTTTGTAGCGAATCAGTGAGCGACGCAGCAGGTGCAAGCCCGCGTCACGGCGGGCCTCGATGGGCTGACCGTCGAGATGGCGTTGCACGTCCTGCCGGAGCATTTCCACGTTGGGATATCGGCGGGCCGGATCCTTGGCCAGGGCGCGCAGGATGATCGTCTCCACGTCGTCGTCGATTGGGCAGATGCTGCTGGACTTCCGCGGGCGGTCCGAAACGCTCACGCCGCCTGATTCGGGCGACCAGCAGCGACGAGGCGGCACGGGCTCGGTCTCGGCGATGTGGTTGAGCACCTCTGCGATGGGGCCGGCCACGGGATAGGGGTACTGGCCGGTCAGCACGTGGTAGAGCATGACGCCGAGCGAGTAGACGTCGGTGCGAATGTCGACCTCGGTGCGGCCGCCGCGGGCCTGTTCCGGGGACATGTACGGCAGGGTGCCGACGACCTCGCCGGTCATGGAAGCCCATTCCTTGCCGCTGCTTATGAGCGGCTTGGCCAGGCCGAAGTCCAGCACGTGGGGTACCCCTTCGCTGTCGACGAGCACGTTGGACGGTTTTATGTCGCGGTGGATGACGCCGTGCTGATGCGCGAAGTTGACCGCCTCGCATACCTTGACGAACAACTCCAGGGCCTGCTCGACGGAGAGACGGCGATGCCAGACGTAGCGGTGCAGCGGCAAGCCGTGCACGTAGTCCATCACGTAATACTGGTGACCGGTAATCGACACGCCAGATTCGTAGACGCGAATGATATTCGGATGGTGCAGGCCGGCCACCAGTTCTATCTCGCGTTCGAAGCGTTTGCGCGTGCTGCGTGAGGCGTGTACGCCCTCGCGCAGGAACTTGATGGCCACCTGGCGGTTGGTGTCCGCATGAATGGCCTGGTAGACGACGCCTTGGGTGCCGCGGTGCAGTTCGTGGAGCAGTTCGTAGCCGGGGATGGCGTCGGCCAGTTGGGCGGCCACGCCGGGTTCGTCCACGTAGCTCTCGATGAGATCCGGTGCCGCGCCCGTTTCGGTGATAGTGTGCTTGATGGTATCGGCGAAGCTGAGGTTCTCACGGCATTCTTCGAGCAGCTCCCGGCAGGCGGGGCAGTTGTCGATGTGGTCCTGCAGCGAGACGGCGTCCGCGGCCGGCAGTTTATGGCCGGCCAGGCTTTCGAGTTGCTCGTCTGTCAGGCAGTCGGACATGAACCCACCTGATCGCGGAGGAAGTGAGAAGCGTTTCTCACCTCCACACATCACGTCTTGACGGGACCAAGCGGTATCGGTGTTACCAGTTGGCCTGGAGGTACTTGTAGGTCTCTCGCATACGGGACAGGACCCGCCGTTTGGCTTTGAAGACGGCGTTTCGCGAGACCCCCAGGTGCGAGGCGACTTTTTCCGCCGGCCATTCCTTGAGCACGAACAGCTCAAAGGCTTTTACGGTGGCGACCTCCATGTGGCGGCAGACGTTCTCCATGCACACCTGCAGAAGTCGACGTTCCCACTCGGATTCCCAGACCTCGCTGATGCTGTGGTCGTCGGGCAGGGAGTTGAGCACGCGGGTCTTGTCGAGAGGCTCGACGACCACGAAGTTCTTACCGTTGCGCCGCTGGACGTCGCGGATCTTCTTGATGGCGATGCCGAAGAGCCAGGTCCGCAATCGACCTTTGGTGCGGTCGTACTTGCCCTTGCGGTATCCGTCGGCGAAGGAGATCAGGCTTTCCTGGGCGGCGTCCTGGGCGTCCTGATCGGAGAGCCCGAGCCTCCGACCTACGGAGACGAGCAGTGGCTGGTAGCGGGCGAAGAAGTCCGACCAAGCCTCGTCGTTGGACGACGCCTGCAATCCGACCAGCAGCGCGGTGTGGGTGATCGTGCTCAAAACCGAAGCATCCAGATGGGGACCTCTTCCGCGGAGATCCTAGCCTTATGTTCCGTATTGTACTGGTTTTACCGAGGCAACTGCAATCAGGATCGAGCCAGCCCTCAACGGTTCTTGGCTTCCCCTCCACTTCGTCAAAGGAATTTAGTTCTTGGACGAACTCAGCAAAGACGCCGGCCGATCGGGGCTGACCCACAGGATTTGGCCACATCTCGCCCGGGTCCGCGCCACCCCTGCGAGTATCACCCGTCGTGCAGACCGGTTACAATCACACGCTCGTAAGTTTGGATCCAGTTAGGTATCGAGTACAGAGCAGGACTATGGCCAAAGCACAGACAGCAATCAGCCCCACGCGGGCAGAGGACTATCCGGAGTGGTATCAGCAGGTGATTCGGGCGGCGGATCTGGCGGAGAATTCGCCGGTTCGCGGCTGCATGGTGATCAAGCCTTGGGGCTACGCCTTGTGGGAGAACGTGCAGGGCGTGCTGGACGGCATGTTCAAGGACACCGGCCACAAGAACGCGTACTTCCCGCTTTTCATCCCCATGAGCTACCTCCAGAAAGAGGCCGAGCACGTGGAGGGCTTCGCCAAGGAGTGCGCGGTGGTCACGCACCATCGGCTGGAGCTGGATGCAGAGGGCAAGCTGCGGCCGGCGCCCTCGGCGGAACTGGAAGAGCCGCTGATCGTACGGCCGACGTCCGAGACGATCATCGGGGCCATGTTCTCAAAGTGGGTGCAGAGCTATCGCGATCTCCCGCTGCATATCAACCAGTGGGCCAACGTCGTGCGGTGGGAGATGCGCACTCGGCTATTCCTGCGGACGGCGGAGTTCCTCTGGCAGGAGGGGCACACCGTGCACGCCACGCGCGAGGAGGCACTGGTCGAGACCATGAAGATGCTCGACGTGTACGCCAAGTTCGCGGAAGAGTACATGGCCATGCCGGTCATCACGGGTGAGAAAACCGAGGGCGAGCGATTTCCCGGTGCGGTCAGCACGTTCAGCATCGAAGCCATGATGCAGGATCGCAAGGCTTTGCAGGCGGGCACGTCGCACTTTTTGGGGCAGAACTTCGCACGGGCGAGCGAAATCATGTTCCTGGACGACAAGGGCGAGCGCGTACACGCCTGGACGACCAGTTGGGGCGTTTCGACACGGCTGATCGGCGGGCTGGTCATGACGCACGCGGATGATGACGGGCTGGTGCTGCCGCCGCGACTGGCTCCGTCGCATATCGTGATTCTGCCGGTCATCCACAAGGAAGAGACCAAGGCCGAGGTCATGCAGTACTGCGAGAAGCTCGCGGCTGAACTGCGTGCGGTGCAATATAATGGTCAGTCTGTGCGCGTCGAGCTCGACACACGCGAAGGCCGTGGCGGCGAGAAGGTCTGGGGCTGGATCAAGGCGGGCATTCCGCTGCGGCTGGAGGTTGGG
>JBJKSL010000407.1:0-8044 GCA_046704145.1 Phycisphaerae bacterium | reverse complement strand
GCTCGCAGTCTATTCAGGGTCTGTCGATCGTAACCGTCGTGTTCAAAGAGAAGACCGACGTATTTCGCGCTCGTCAGATGCTGAACGAGCAGCTAAGCGCGATCGCCGAGCGTCTGCCGTTGGGCGTCAAGCCACCGCGACTGACGCCGTTGACCTCCGCGACCATGGACCTGCTCAAGATCGGCCTGGTTTCCGACAAGCTGACGCCCATGCAACTGCGGACGTTTGTGGACTACACCTTCAAACCGCGACTGCAGTCCGTACCCGGCGTCGCCGACGTGGGCGTGATGGGCGGCGAGATCCGCCAGTACCAGATCCAGGTCGATCCCGAACGGCTGATGGCGGCCAACCTCACCATGGGCGACGTCATCACCGCAGCTCGCAATGTGACGGGCACGCGCGGGGCAGGCTTCATCGATTCGACCAATCAGCGAATCGTGCTGCAATCGGAAGGGCAGATGCTCACGCCGGCCCAGATTGGCGATGCGGTGCTCAAGCCTCAGAAGGGGCCGAGCCTCTGCCTGCGTGACGTGGCCAAGGTCGTGGTCGGTGCAGAACCGAAGTTCGGCGACGCCAACATCCAGGGGCGGCCGGGCGTGCTGATCAAGGTGCTGAGCCAGTACGGCTCAAACACCATGGAGGTCACGCACAGGGTCGAAGCCGCTCTGGAAGAGATGAAACCCGCACTGCAGGCCGAGGGCATCAAGATGTACCCGCGGATGCATCGGCCCGCCACATTTATCGAAACCGCACTTTACCACATGAACCGCTCGCTGATGATTGGTGCGGTGCTGGTGGTCGTGGTGCTGTTTCTGTTCCTGTTCAACCTGCGGACGGCATTCATCTCGATAACCGCGATTCCGCTCTCGCTGCTGGTGGCCATCATCATCCTCGATCGGTTTGGCGCCACGCTGAACACCATCACGCTTGGCGGCCTGGCTATCGCTATCGGCGAAGTGGTAGACGACGCCATCATCGATGTCGAGAACATCTTCCGGCGCCTGCGAGAGAATCGCGCGCTGGGCAATCCCCGCTCGGCGTTCGCAGTAGTGCTCGATGCCTCGGTTGAAGTCCGCAGTGCCGTGGTCTACGCGACGTTTGTCGTCGTGATGATGTTTATACCGGTGCTGACTATGTCCGGCTTGCAGGGGCGCATGTTTGCCCCGCTGGGCGTGGCCTACATACTCGCCATTCTGGCATCTTTAGCGGTAGCACTCACCGTTACGCCGGCGTTGTCGTTGGTCTTGCTGCCGCGGGCGACGCTGTGGGCACGTGAGCCGTTCTTCGTTCGCTGGCTCAAGGCGGGCTATCACCGGCTGCTTGGCGGGCTGACCGCTCGGCCGCGTGCGGTGACCGGCTTTGCCATCGCACTTGTGGTGGTGACCGTCGGCCTGGTAGGGCGATTCGGAGAAGAGTTCCTGCCGGAGTTCCGCGAGGGCCACTTCGTCCTGCAGATATCCGCCGTCCCTGGTACATCCTTGACAGAGATGAACCGGCTGGGCGAGCGTATCAGCCGCGATTTGCTGCACAACGTGAAACTCGACGGCAAGCCCGTCATCGACACGGTTGAGTTCCAGGTCGGCCGAGCCGAGTTGGGCGAGGATCCCTGGGGACCGCACCGTGGCGAGATTCACGTTGAGCTCAAGCCCAACGTCCCAGGCGCGGGACAAGCGCAGGTCCAGGAGCAAATCCGCGGTCTGCTCGAAAAGTATCCCGGCCTGAGCACCGAAGTGCTGACCTTCCTGGGCGACCGCATCAGTGAGACGATCACTGGCGAGACGGCCAGCGTGGTGATCAATCTCTTTGGCGACAATCTTGATAATCTGGACAATCAGGCCGAGCGCATTGCCGGCGTCGTCTCCGGCATCCGCGGCGCAACCGACGTGCGCGTTGCCTCGCCGCCCGGCTCTCCGCAAATGATCGCTCGGCTCAAGCCGGAGCAATTGCGGCGTTATGGTTTTTCGCCCGTCGAGGTGCTGGAAACGATCCAGACTGCGTACCAGGGCACGACGGTCGCCCAGACCTATGAGGGCAACCGCGTGTTCGATGTCTCCGTGATTCTTTCGCCCAAGTATCGACGCCAACCTGAGGAATTGGCCGGCCTGTTGCTGCGGAACTCCGCAGGCACGACCGTGCGGCTGTCGGACGTGGCCGACGTGTTTCCCCGCACCGGCAGGTACATGATTATGCACGACGGTGCACGACGCAGGCAGGCGGTGACCTGCAACGTGCAAGGCCGCGATATCGCCAGCTTCGTCAAGGAAGCTCAGCAAAAGGTCGGCAGTCTGACCCTGCCCAGCGGCATGTATACGGTCTTCGGTGGTGCGGCCGAGGAACGACGCGAAGCACAACGCGAGTTGCTCTTCCACGCGAGCCTCGCGGGGCTGGGCATCATCCTGTTGTTGTCCGGCGTGTTCAGCCGCTGGCAGAATCTGATGCTGGTGCTGGCGAATCTGCCCTTTGCATTCGTCGGTGGCGTTCTGGCGGTTTACTTTACCGGCGGCATTCTATCGATCGGTTCACTGGTGGGCTTTGTGACTCTGTTTGGCATCACCATGCGGAACTCCGTGATGATGATTTCGCACTACGAGCACCTCGTCGGCCAGGAAGGCATGCAGTGGGGGCTGCCGGCAGCGGTTCGTGGTGCGTCCGAACGACTCATGCCCGTGCTCATGACCGCGACGGTGACCGGCCTCGGCCTGTTGCCGATCGCACTTGGCAGTGGCGAAGTCGGGCGCGAAATCGAAGGGCCCATGGCCATCGTCATCCTCGGCGGCCTGGCGACCTCCACTCTGCTGAACCTGCTCATTCTGCCCACCCTGGCCTTGTGGTTCGGACGTTTCGAGCCCAAGCCTGAACTCGCGGCTTGAACCGTAATTGCCTCGGTTTGGCGATAATACATCAGTTTCGCGGGTGCGGGAATCCTCTTCCCGTGCCCAGTCTTGAGGGAATCCGTTCCTGCGAAGAGGGTGTGGACAGTTTGCCTGGCACGTTGTAGCCCAGCCGCCCTCGGCTGGGGATCTCGGCCTCGAAAACACAGCCGAGGGCGGCTGTGCCACTTCTCTCTTTCGGCCAATCCCTTGAAGGAATTGGTCTGCCCGTTTCTAATACCGGTTTGGGCGTGGCAGGAAGCCGGCCTAGGGAGTGGATGATGCAAAGTGTTGTGGCGCGGCCTGAGTTGGCGACCGCGGATCCGCTGAGGAAGAGCGATCCAGCGGATGCCTCTCTCTCCAGTGAGTTATATGGTCTTGGGGTGGTAGCGTTGATCGGCCTGGCGTTGATCGTCTGCGTGGCAGGGCTGCGCAGCGGGCCGATCATGAGCGATCACGAGTGCATCGTCGCACAAACGGCTCGGCAGTCGGTGCAGAGTGGCGAGTGGCTGATCCCATCTCTCGGCGAGATCCCCCGAATTCGCAAGACGCCGCTCAGCTATTGGCTGGTCGGGATGTCATCCTATGTGTTCGACGATCCTCATGCGCTGCCCGTGACCAACTACTCTGCCCGCATGCCTTCGGCCATCGCGGGAGTGCTTAACGCACTGATCGTATGTTGGCTGGGAACCATGCTTTTCGGCCGACGCGCGGGGCTGGTTGCCGGATTCATCGCTGCAACGTGCATTGCCACGGTTGTCTACGCACGCAACGCCCAGGTGGACATGATTCTAACCATGTTCAATACGCTGAGCTTTGCGTTGTTCTGGCGAGGGACGCTGCATGACGGGCGTTCCAGCGGCTCTGCGGGCACAAGCACCTCGCGCGCCAAATGGGCCATGGCTGCGTTCTATGTAGCCTTCGGCGTTGCGATGATGGCCAAGGGGCCGTTGCCTATCGCCACCGTTGGAGCCAGCCTCTTCGTGTTCTGGTTCGCCACGCTGCCTTGGCTCAAAGCGGAAGAGAAGCTGGGCGTACAGCCGGCCGGCAGCTCATCGCTCGGCAATCTGCTTCACGGCGAGTTTGCACAGCAGCTGCGCGGCTTGTGGAAGCTCTGGCTGATTCCGGGGCTCATCGTGTTCTCGATTATTTCCTTTGCCTGGTGGGCCTATGCCTACTGGTATGTGGGACACGAGTTGCACTTGGACGCCCTGCGGCTGTGGAAGATGGAGTACGCGGATCGGTTCAGCGGCGAGCTCAGCGACAAGCACCAGCCGATCTACTACTACGTGCCCATGCTGCTCGGCTTCATGGTGCCGTTCACGCTTTCGCTTCCCGAGGCGTTGGTCTCCGTCTTCCTCAAGCGATATCGTGCTTGGCGCGTTGAAATCTCTTACGTGCTGACGTGGGCAGTGGTGGGCACTGTGTTCATCAGCATGGCATCGTACAAGCGGCAACACTACATACTCTCGATGATACCTGCGTACTGTCTGCTGCTGGCCCCGGCGGTGGATCGACTGTTTTTCGGCCGGATCCTTGCTCGGCCGGAAGTTGTGCGGCTGGTTTGCAGAGCGGTTGCTCCGCTGTTGATGGCAGCCGCGGTCATCGGTGGGGTCTACGTGCATCGCGCTCTGCCGAGCATCATGGGAGCGTACATTGCCACCGCAATCAGCTTGACGGTGGTCTGGACGGTCGCCGGCGCGATGTTTGGCCGCGGACGCCGGACCCTCTCGTTCGCCGTCTTCAATTTGGCGGTGCCAATCGCTATTCTGCTCAGTTGGCCGGCCTTGGGCGTCTGCCTGGGCGAGAATGCACAGGTCCAGTCGCTCGCCCACAAGTTACAGCAAGCCGGCGTGGCTCCGGATGATCCCATCTACTGGGTAGGCGGTCGTCCGGACTCCAGCATCGAGTTCTACTCCGGCTATCACATTCGGCGACTAGTCAATGAGCTGGAGATGGCCGAACACCGTGAGAATCGCCGCACGGTCGATGACGACTTGCTTGAGTTCATGGCCAATCGCATTCGTGAGCGACTGGCGGAGCCTAAGCCGGTGTACCTGATTATGGCCAGCGGGAACTACGAGTTGATGCGTCGGGAGACGAACATCACTGCTCGCAAGCTGTTCGAACTCACCGGGTTCAATAAGGATCCGGGCGATGAGCTGGTGGTCATCACTCAGGCCGCGACCAGCACGCGGACGGCGGAAGCAAAATGACGCGGTAACGCGGCGACGCTACAGGAATGAAAGGGAATAGAGCTATGTCAGCAACATCAATTGCCGAAAGCCGTGACGCTGCCGTCTCCTCGGATGTACGGCGGCCTCGCGTGTCGATAGTCGTGCCCGTCTACAACGAGGAAGATAACGCCGAGGCGTCATATGCCGAGCTGACCCAGGTGCTCGGTGAGGCTCGGCTCGACTACGAGATCATCTTCGTCGACGATGGCAGCCGAGATCGCACGCTGGAAGTACTGCGGACGGCGTGCACTGATGATCCGCGGGTGACCATCATCGAGTTGCGTCGCAACTTCGGGCAGACCGCGGCCATGGCTGCAGGTTTCCGCGAAGCACGTGGCGACGTGCTGATTCCCATCGATGGCGACCTGCAGAACGACCCGCGCGACATCCCGCGTCTGCTGGCCAAGCTGGACGAGGCGCCCGGCTACGATGTGGTTAGCGGCTGGCGTCGCGACCGCAAGGACAAGATGGTCACTCGCAAGGTGCCGTCGGCCATCGCCAACTCGATCATCGCCTACGCGACCGGCGTGGCCTTGCACGATTACGGATGCACGCTGAAAGCCTACCGGCGCGAGATCCTCGACGACGTAAATCTCTACAGCGAATTGCATCGCTTTCTGCCGGCCTTGGCCGCGTGGGAGGGGGCTCGCGTCACCGAGTTGGTCGTCAATCATCGACCACGCACGCGCGGCGTTACGAAGTACGGCCTTAAACGCACGTTCCGCGTCGTGCTCGACCTGATCACCGTCAAGTTCCTTGGCGGCTACATGACCAAGCCGCTCTACTTCTTCGGCAAGCTGGGGGCGTACGTCTTCCTGGCAGGACTGATGCTCTTGGCTGTCGCCTTCGGCCAGCGGTTCGGCTTCTTCGGCGGAGATGGGTTGCACCTCAACCGCAACGTCCTGGTGACTCTCTCTGGTCTGTTGGTCATGCTGGCCGCGCAGTGTGCCGTGGTCGGCATTGTGGCCGAGTTGCTGGTCCGCGTGTATCACGAGAGCCAGGGACGACCCACCTATCGCATACGCAATCGTTACCGCGGCGGACAGATCGACAAGAGGTGAAACGCCAGCTTTTTCAGAGCCGGGGGTCTGTGACCCCGGTGCCACAATTTGCGAGAAACCGCACCCTCTTCAGAGCCGGGGTCTGTGACCCCGGTGCCGTCCGTACCAAATACAGCGGAAGCGCAAGCGAGGGTTATTTCTTCTCGCCCAGCAACCGCAGCCAATACTCGGCTACTGCGGAGACCGTTCGGGAGGTGGAGACCGCCTTCAACGCTTGCTGCGGATCGGCCCCCTTGGCAACTAGGTCGCCTTGCAGAGCGGCAATCGCCCGCTGAGCGCTCGCCTGTGAATGGGGCGTGATTTCAATCGGACGGCTGTCGGTGAGTGCACTCTCCATCAGAGGGACCGCCTTCTCGCAGCCGGCAATGCCCAGCGAATCGATGAGCTGAGCCTTAACGTTCGGCTCGACTTCGGTCGCCAACGCCTTCAAGAGTACTTGTTCAGCCTCCGGGCTGTTGATGCGTCCCAAGGCCACCGCAGCGCCCCAGCCCGCGTTCTGCGTTCCGTTCAGCATCTGTTCGAGACGCGGCACGTATCGTGTCGAACCGTGCCGCCAAGCGAGGGTAGTGGCAGCAGAGGCGGCCACATCAGGATTGTCGTCGGCAACCATCTTCAGCAGAAGCTCGGCGGCGGCCTCACTCTGGCAGTAGCGCAGAATGGTGATACCGGCCGACCGGATTTCGGGGCGTTCATCGTCCAGCAGGGCAGGCACAGCCCTGAGCGACCTGTCGCGGATGGAGGCAAGCCGCGTTACATAGAAGTCCAACTGCTCGGCGTTATCCGCCGCAATGGCCTGATGCGCCCACCATTGAGCCCGCAACTGCCAGCGGAACATCATCACAACGATCCAAATCACCACCAACAACAGCAGTGCTACAACGTAGGGTTGCCGCAGCTTCGCGAGCGTTGAAGGTGTATGTGCTTCGCAAGTAGATTCGGTGATGCTCATCAGAGTTTCAGAGCCGGGGCCTGTGACTATTGTCATGATTGGCCAGGACCGTGCTCCTCTTCAGAGCCGGGGTCTGCGACCCCGGTGCCGCCCGCCCCGGAGAAGGCCAATTATCGCTTTCGCGTCCAGTCATCACCAGCGTACTTGGCGGTGAGGCCCTCGGCAAGGTCGAGTTCCGCCGGCGAGAGGATGCCGGTTTCCGCCGGTCCACCAGCAATGGCCACGGCGATGGGCTGCAGGTGGTCGAGAATATCGAGGTCAGGGGCGTATTGGCGAACCGTGGCGCAGGTCCACTGCTCGAAGCGACGGTCGAGCACCAGCGAGCCATGCTGCAGCACGGCCTCCGCGGTCCGGCGCTGGGCACTGCCGAGAATCTTGCGGCCGCCGGCGAGCACGTCGAAGCAGCTATGCCGCTCAAAACAAAAGAAAGGACCGTTGTGCGAGCAGGTCCCACCTGCAGGTCCACGCTCCACCGGTACGCCTGACCGGTTCAGCAGGGCGGCAAAGGCGGCGTGTACACGCTCGTAAAGCAGGTTGGCTCGGCCTTGAGCGACGAATTCGTGGCCGAGCGGCAACGTGACCGAGTAGGTGAGCTCCAGATCGTGCAGAATCGCTCCGCCACCGGTCTGACGGCGGACGACGGCAAGCTCACCAGCCGGCGCCGGCAGCGCAGCATAATCAGAGTAGCTTTGAAAGTATCCCAGCGAGATCGTCGGCGGGTCCCAACGATAGAAGCGTATCGTTGGCGGCGAGTCCCCACGTCCAACCGCAGTGAGAATCGCCTCATCGCGAGCCATATTTGCCGGCCCGTTGAGCGGCGGGTCATGAATGATTCGCCAAGCAGACACTCTTGTGCACTTTCTCAGTTTTTGCTTGCCACCTTCTCACTTTCGCACTTTTCCACCTTCCCGCGGTCCTCCTTCGCTT
>JBJKSL010000406.1:0-3827 GCA_046704145.1 Phycisphaerae bacterium | reverse complement strand
TCCTTCTCCTCGGGCGTGAGCTGCTGGCCCTGCTGGTTCTTCTGATAGATTTCCCGGGCCTTCTGCCAGTCGATGGGCGCAGGCCGGCTCTCCTGGGCCAGGGCGGCGCGTGTGCACAGAACCAGGGATAGTGTGACAAGAGCGACGATAGTTGCGCGCATGGAGAATCTCCTGAATGTGCCAGTGCAAACGGTGCGGGCAAGGCCATTATTGCACGAGTTCATCCACAGATTACACAGATTACGCAGAAAGAGAATAGAAGTTATCTTCCGTGAAATCCGTGGACTATGACGCGTTCATTCCGACGGCTGACCTGTCGGGGCGGTCGTCGGCATGGTGGCGGCCTGCAGGACCTTGCGGGCAAGGCTGTCTGCGTCGCATCGGAAGTCGAACTTCTCGGGCGTGGCGAAGTCGGCCGTCCGCGCGCGGACGAAGCCGGGGCCAGCAGTCGAGTTGCCGCTATAGCCCTTGGCGAACTGGTTGAGCTCTGTCAGGCCCAGCGCCTTCTGGCCGGCAAGCAGCAGCGCGCCGCCATCCTGCCGGTAAAGCAGGTTGTCCTGCACGATAGTGGTATCGGCGAATCGCGCCTGGTTGAACTGGAATGCCGCGCCGCTGGTCGTGCAGATCACGTTGTGGCGGAAAATGTTCCCGTCGAACGAGCTTTTCTTCGATCCGGTCGAGTCGTTGAACAGCACGGCGGGGTACTGCTCTGTGGAGTACTGCTTCTGCCAATCCTCCGATCCCACCCAGACGATATTGCCCTCGAACGTGTTGCCCGTCTGGTCAAACGGCACTATCGACGGATCGGTGCTGTCGTAGTTGTAGATCACGATTGCCTGCTTGGAGTTGTTGAAGATCAGGTTGCCGGCGATCGTCGAGTCCTGCGCGCCCTGCATGAGCAGCAGCCCAGCCTGGCCGTTTGAGTGGATGATGCACTGCTCAACCCGGAAGTTCTTTACGCGGCCGTTGTGCTGCAGCCCCTGCTGCGCGCAGTGGTAGATCACGCAGCGGCGGACGGTGAGGTCGCTGTTGGCCAGCTCGCGGCAGCCAAGGTAAATCCCGTGCTCGTGCGGGATATCGTGCACCACGCAGCGCTCGATGAGGATGTTGTGCAGGTCCTGCATGCCCATGATGCCCCAGTAGTGGTGCAGCACCTCGCAGTTGCGGGCTGTCACGTTGCTGCACCTCACCAGTCGCAGGCCGCGGCCTTCGCGGTCCTTGTCGGAATTGTCCAGCACGAAGCCGTCCACGATCACGTTAGAGCAGGCGTCCAGCTCGATGCACGCTTCATCCGAGTCGAAGACGACTTTTTCGCCGGGGTAGGCCGCAATCAGGATTGGGGCATCGGTGCGGCCGCGAAGCGTATCCGCCACGACGACGCGGCCGGCTTTGTAGGCGCCGGCGCGAAACAGGACCGCCTCGCCGGCGCTGACCGGCACCTTGCCGAACGTTCGGTAGGGCTTCTGCGGGTCGTCCACCTTGCCGGTCGCGTCGTCGCCATCCGGCGCTACATAATAGATATGCTTCACCTTGTAGCCGCGCGCGATCAGCACCTTGTCGATTGTGCCGTGCTTCTTGAGCGCCGACTCGGGCGTACTCACCTGCGGATCGCCGTCATCGGCATCGGGTCCGTTGGAGCAGCCCACGCCATAGCCGTCGCCGTCATCATCTATTACCATGAGTCCGGGCCCGAAGAGCGGCGGCAGTTGCGAGGAGGGCGCGGTGGCAGGCGCTGTTGCGGGAATCAATCGTCGCGCCGGGACATCGGCCGCGCCAAGGCCGGCCAGCTGGGCCGCGATGTGCCTCTGGCTCAGTTGGGCACTCGTTATCCACGCCAGTGCAAACAGAAGCATTACGATCACCAATGCAAGGGCCCGTGGCCTCACGATCATTCTCCCCTCTTGTGGCAAGGCTCAGGAGATTCTAGCGCTGCTGTCTCGTACAATCGATTCTGTTGCCCGCACCTTGACTTTAGCCCACAACCGCCGCACAATGATTCCAACTCGCACTGAAAGGATTCCCCAATGGATAAGCGACTTGCGGCCGAATTCCAAAACCCCTCCAGCCAGTACCGCGGCAAGCCCTTCTGGGCGTGGAACGGCAGGCTTGAGCCTGCGGAGCTTCGTCGCCAGATCCGGATCTTCCGGCAGATGGGCCTCGGGGGCTTTTTCATGCACGCCCGCGTGGGCCTGGCGACGCCGTACCTGGGCAGCGAGTGGTTCCAGTGCATCGATGCGTGCATCGACGAGGCCGGCAAGCTCGGCATGGAGGCGTGGCTCTACGACGAGGACCGCTGGCCAAGCGGCGCTGCCGGGGGCCTGGTTACGAAGGACCCGGCGTATCGCATGAAGTACCTCGCGCTGGAGGAGCATGCCGACGCCAAGGCGTTCAAGTGGCGCTCAGCCGTCATCGGGGCCTGCGTCGCCCGCGTCGATGGCGCGTGCGCCTACGACGTCGAGCCGCTGCCTCGCGGCAAGCGCGTTGTCGGCCTGCCTGCCGGGCGCACACTGCTTGCGTTCGTGGTCAAGACCGAGGATCCTTCTCCGTGGTACAACGGCTACACCTACCTCGACACGATGAGCCACGCTGCCGTCAAGCGGTTCATCCAGGTTACGCACGAAGCGTATCGCAAGCGTATCGGCAAGCACTTCGGCAAGCTGGTGCCGGGCATATTCACCGACGAGCCCAACTACGACGACCGCTGGGGCATTACGCTGCCTTGGACGCCCAAGCTGCCGCAAGTCTTCCGCAAACGCTACGGCTATGACGTGCTGGGGCATATGGCAGAGCTGTTCTTCGACGTGGATGGCAAGCCCGTCAGCCAGGCCAGGTGGCACTTCGGCGACTGCGTGACGCACCTGTTCGTCGATGCCTTCAGCCGCCAGATCGGCCAGTGGTGCCAGCGCAACCGCATGCTCTCCACCGGCCACGTGCTCAACGAGCAGAGCATGATCTCGCAGACGGGATGCGTCGGCTCCGCCATGCGGCACTACGAGCATATGCAGGCCCCCGGCATCGACCGCCTCAGCGAGCGGTGGCGCGAGAACATCACCGGCAAACAGCTTGCATCGGCCGCGCGGCAGTTTGGCCGCAAGTGGCGGCTCAGCGAGCTGTATGGCGTCACCGGCTGGGACTTCAATTTCGAGGGTCACAAGGCCATCGGCGACTGGCACGTCGCGATGGGTGTAAACCTTCGCTGCCAGCACCTGAGCTTCTACACCATGCTTGGCCAGGCCAAGCGTGACTACCCGGCCAGCATGTCCTACCAGTCGCCGTGGTGGGAACTCTATAACCAGGTGGAGGAGTACTACGCGCGCCTGCACGTCGTCATGTCGCGCGGGCAGGAGGTCCGCGACCTGCTGGTTGTGCACCCCATTGAGAGCATGTGGACCATGCGGCGAAAGGGCTGGAACGACGAGAAGAGGTGTTTGGATTACGACCGCCAGTTTGAGCGGCTCACCGACGACCTGCTCTATGGCCAGATCGACTTCGATTACGGCGATGAGGAGATACTTTCGCGGCATGGTTCGATCGGCAAGGTCGGCGATGCGAAGCGGCTGAAGGTCGGCAAGGCGACGTACAAGGCGGCGCTTGTGCCGCCGATGATCACCATCCGCTCCAGCACGCTGGCTCTGCTGCGGAAGTTCAAGGCCGCGGGCGGGGCGGTGTACTTCGCCGGGCCGGCCCCTGAATATGTGGATGCGCTGCCATCCCAGGAGGCTCGCGAGTTTGCTGCTACATGCACAACGGTTCCCGCGGCGGGCGATGGGCTTGTGAGCGCGGTCGAAGGGGCCTGCCGCAGGGTCCGCATTACCGATGGCCAGGGC